>NC_013892.1:0-301821 GCF_000027225.1 Xenorhabdus bovienii SS-2004 | reverse complement strand
TGCCATGTCGCCTGATCCCTTGATGATCATCAAACCAACGGGCATTAATTACGCTTTTTCGCCGGGGATGGCATAAAATGTCCCCATGAAAATTGATATTGATGCCCTGCCCAATGACCCCGCTGAACTGAAACGGCTGCTGATTAAGCAGTCGCAGCGGCTGGCCTTTTTGGAAGAGCAGTTCCGTTTAGCCCAACAAAAACGGTTTGGGGCTTCCTCGGAAGCGTTCCCCGGCCAGGGGGAGTTGTTTAACGAAGCGGAAGAAATTGCGCTGCCGGCTGAAACGGCCGCCGCACAGGAAACCCTCATACCTCCCCGCCGTAAGCCGACACGCAACCCCCTGCCCAAAGATTTACCGCGCGAAACCGTGTTCCATGATATCGCCGAGGAAGAAAAACAGTGTGTGTGCTGTGGCGGCAGGTTGCATCAGATGGGGGCAGATCGCAGTGAAAAACTGTTGTTCATTCCCGCTCAAATCAGGGTGGTTGAGCATGTCCGCCCCAAATACGCCTGCCGTGAATGTGAAAAATCCGGCATTCAGACGCCTGTCAAACAAGCCTCCTTGCCAGCGATGCCCATCAAGAAAGGCATGGCGACCAGCAGCCTGCTCAGCCAGCTTATCACCAATAAATATCAGTATGGGTTACCGCTGTACCGTCAGGAAAGTGTGTTCAAACAGTATGGCATTGACCTCAGCCGCCAGACCCAGAGTGACTGGATATTAAAATCCGCGCAGTTGTTTACGCCGTTGGTGGCCAGGTTCAGGGAAATGCTGTTGCAACAACCGGTTCTCCATGCGGATGAAACCCCGGTGAAGGTGGTGACGTCTGAAAAAACGACCCATTACATGTGGGTCTATTGTGGGTCATGTATTAAATGGTTAGTTGCTGTGATATGCTTCCGGCTTTTTAAGGATGAAGTATGGCCAAAGTTGATGTCTATTGCCGTTATTGCCACAAATCAGAACAGGTCAAAGGACATGGGAAAGGAAATGGCGGACATCCTCGTTATCGCTGTTATAGCTGCTGTAAGGTCTTTCAGTTGGCGTATACCTATCAGGCCTGCAAACCCGGCGTTAAAGAACAGATTGTCGATATCGCGATGAATAACGGGGGAATTCGTGACACCGCTCGGATCCTGAAAGTCGCCACCGCCACCGTCATGAAAACATTAAAAACCTCAGACCCCGAAACGTAACGACACTTCCCCTTGCGGAATGTGGCATCCAGATTGTCTGTGAAATCGACGAGCAATGGTCGTTTGTCGGCAATAAGAAAAACCAACGCTGGCTTTGGTATGCTTGGGAACCCCGCCTGAAGCGAATAGTGGCTCATGTTTTTGGCGATCGCAGTCGAAAAACGTTAGACAAGCTGCTTACCCTCTTATCTTCCTTTACTATTCGGTTTTACTGCACGGATGACTATGTTGTTTATGACCCACTTCCCGAGGAAGAGCACTTGACTGGAAAGGCGTTTACTCAGCGTATAGAGAGAACGAATTTAACGCATCGTACCCGAATCAAAAGGCTGAATAGAAAAACCATTGGGTATTCAAAATCGGAAGAAATGCACGATAAAGTGATAGGAACCTTTATTGAACGTGAACATTATTTTTAATACCTAATCTAATCATTTAATACATGACCCTATTGTGTGGGCACTGATACCCCCGAACCGGCGGCGCTCACACCGAATATTGTGCTGTATGACCACCAGGCCAGCCGTTCAGGCACCTGCGCTGCTGACTATCTCGCCGGTTTTCAAGGTTATCTGCAGGTGGATGGCTATCAAGGCTATGAGCAGACCGGTGCCCGGCTGGTCGGTTGCATGGCCCATGCCCGCCGTAAATTTATGGAAGCGAAGCAGGCGCAGGGAAAAAACAAAACGGGCAAAGCCGATATCGCGCTGAGCCTGATCCAGTCACTGTACCGGGTCGAGCATCAGGTCAAGGGGTTAAGCCCGGCAGAAAAATACCGGATCCGCCAGGAAAAAGCGCTTCCTATCTGGGATAAGTTATCGGCCTGGCTGGTTAAAACCCGATCCCAGGTGATCCCCAAAAGCAAGCTGGGTGAGGCCGTCACTTATCTGAGCAATCAATGGGCAAAACTGATCCGCTATCGTGAGGATGGCCGCTTGTCAATCGACAATAACCGGGCCGAAAGGGCGATCAAACCGTTTGTCATCGGGCGAAAGGCGTGGCTGTTCAGCCATACCTCGCGCGGTGCACAAGCCAGTGCGATCCTCTACAGCGTCATTGAAACGGCCAAAGCCAATGGATTGATCCCTTTCGATTATGTCATGACTTGCCTGGATGAGTTATGCCAACCCACCCCGGATCTGGAAAAACTACTGCCCTGGAAAAAAGTGATAAGCAAGGTGTAGTTTAGTTGACGCTTACAGTTGACGCTTACGGCGAGCCGGATATCGTCTTTGGTCACTTCGATATATTCCAGTGTCTTGCCGCGATGTTCTGCCGTTTTGATTTCCCGCTGGTATTGGTGCAACAGCGCGATACTCTGGATCAAGGTGAGATATTTCATGTGGTCACGGCGGGTACGGGTCTTGGCGACGACAAAAGCAACTAAGGGCAGGGAATGAGCTGCTCTTAAAAAAGAAAGTCGGAAGATCACGGGGATCTTCCGGCTGATTTCATGATATTTACATAGTCTTATTGTAAAAACTTAACTCGTATTCTTCTTCACTTATTGCAATAACTTTCATTGGATTTAGTAATAAAACATACAAATCAAAAGTTTTCTTTAATGCATAGCAGCTAGATAAAAATCTCTTTAAATCAATAATATTGAAAGAAAACTTTACCATTCCTTCAAAAAACATGTAGTAACTATTACATTCACCAATATGTATTTTAGATTGCAGATATGAGTAAATATCCTCCTCAGATACAGGAAGTTCTAGCTTGCATTCAGGTATTTCTTTTCCTTTTAAAATACTATTGATTATCTCTTTATGCCACTGAAATTCCTTATCATTATTACTTAAAGATATAGATATCTTTTCAATCCCTTGAATGTTATTGATATACCTCTTTGCTCTTGCCAAGAGCATTTTTTCTTCTAATTTACTATTCATAATAAATATGGTGATCATCCGTTTTAGGGTCTGTTATTTTCTGATATCTATTCTCTTTAAAGTCATACGTTCTTGGGTCTGCGCCTGTTTTCGCTTGACCTGCATGGGCATGTGGATGTGTTGCTCTAGGATCAGCCGTATGTTCAAGTACAACTTTTTTATGCCCATGTGCATCTTTATATTCGTAATAGCGACCATGAGAACCCAGATCTTCTGAATATTGATAATTGGTTTGTCCTCTTCGTTTTGGATCATTTCCAACAGTCCATTGTCTATCTGGTTTTTGAGAACGAGGTATTCCGGCTAAATCTTTAGCTTTATTTAAGGCTTGGCGTCGATTTGGTTTGGGTTTTCCACAGTTTTCACCTGCTAATCCCAGCGGGTCGATAAAATTCGTCGGATTATGCACATACCCATACGGATTCAGCCCGCCCAATAGGCCAATGGGATCCGGCGTCAGGTACTGCCCAGTTTCCCGGTCATAATACCGAAAACGATTATAGTATAGCCCACTTTCCTCGTCTTCGTACTGCCCCACAAAACGCAGGTTGCAGCTAACGTGATAATCCGCATCATTGGAGGCCAGCACCTGAGATTTCTCCGCCCTGCCCCACGTCGTCAGCCGCTGTGCCCACACCAGCCCGCCTTCCTCGTTCAGCATTTCCCGGGGCGTACCCTGATGATCGCTGACGATGTAATGCAATTTACCCCGTTCATAACGCGCCGACGGCGTAAGTTTACCCGGTTCGTACAGCCAGCGGATACGCTGATCTTCGGCGGGCGTGCCATCCGCATACAATGGCGTTTCCTCAATCAGCTGATCCCCGCTCCACAGGTAATCCTGCCCCATCATGGTACGGGGTTTCGGCGTCAGATCCGGCTTGCCGTCCAGCCAGCGCTGTAAATTGGCTGCCGCCAGTTTTCCGTCGTGCACCTTGAGTTTGCGGATACGCCGCCCGAAAGCATCGTACTGATAGTACCAGCGGGAACCGTCCGGGGTTTCACACTGGGTCAGCTGGTTCAGTGCATCCCAGCGGTAGCGCCACACTTGTGGCCGGAAACCATCGCGCTGTGCGGTCTTTTCTACCAGCCGCCCGCTGTCATCATAGCGGTAGCTGACATCACCGCGCCGGATAACCCGCCCGGCCTGCTGGTGCTGGGTAATTTGCGTCACGGCGCCCTGCGCGTCCACCGGAATATGCTGACTCAGGTTGCCATTGGCGTCATAGCGGAACTGCTCCTCATACGGCCGGGCCCCCTGATACAGGGTCTCGGTTATCTGGTTATTTGAGTTATAACGGTAGCGGGTCTGCCCCCAGCGGCCGTCATCAATCACCCGGAGGTTATACGCCCGGTCATACTGCCAGCTGCGGTTCACCGCCGTGGCCTGCGGCGGGAAATGGGGGTCATTTTGTTGCAGGGTTTCACGGAACATCGCCGTGACCCGGCCTGCCGACTGATGCGCTAACATCCCGGTGGCGGTGTAGCGGCTGGCGAGGATGAAGCCTTCACCACTTTCACGCGCCGTTTCACGCCCGAGCGGGTCATGGCTCAGTGTCAACGGACTGTGCCGGTCAAAGCGGAAGCCGGTCAGTGCGCCCATCCGGTTATAGTCAAAATGCAGGGTATGTCCGTCAAGGGTTTCCACTGCCGGCAAGCCGGTGAGTTCATTCCATTCCCGACTGATTTCCCGGCCATTCAGCCGTTCGCCCGTCAGGTTCCCCGCCTCATCATAGTCAAATTCCACCACCGCATCCGGTGACACCGCGCGGGTCAACCGGCGGTGGACGTCATACGTGTATTCGGTGGCTACCTGCAGCTCACAAGACGATGCTCCCGCCAGCCAGTGCTCCTGCCGGCTGAGTAGGTCTTCAGCGGTGTAACAAAAACGGATTAACTGACCGTTCGGGTAACGCGTCAAGGTGCGGCGGCCTGCCCGGTCATAGATGTATTCCACCGTCCGCCCGGTAAAATCCGTTTCACGAATAATCTGCCCGGCCAAATCACGTTCATAACGATATGTTTCGCCGGTTGCCATCGTCACGCGGTTCAGCCGGATTAGGCGGTCATACTCAAAATGCAGCGTGGTTCCATCCGGCCGGGTCATTCGGGTCAGCAAATCAAATGCCCCATACGCATAGCGTGTGGTGTTCCCCTCACCGTCCGTCACCGCCGTAACCCGGCGCTCGCTGTCATAATCGATGTGCTGCTTTACCCCGTCCGGTAACTCAATTTCCGTCACACTTCCTGCCGGGCTGGCATGAAACGCACTGTGCTGGTAACGGGTCTGCTGCCCCAGCGCATCAGTCACGCCGCGCAGCCGTCCCAGCCCGTCCTGATCATAACGGGTGGTATACCCATTGGGTTGCAACACCTGATGCAACCGGTGCTGCTCATACTCATAACGCCACTGCGTCCCGTCCGGCAATACCCGGCGCAGCAGTTCTCCATGCAGGTTATAACGGTATTCTTCCCGCCGTCCCTGTGGGTCGGTCACCGCATCCAGGGCGCCCTGTTCGCTGTAGTGAAACCCCCAGCTTTTGCCCGCCGGCAGTGTGGCCTGCACCAGCTGGCCGTACTCATCGTAATCATAGATAAACACCTCACCGGCAGGCAACGTCAGTTGGGTCAGTTCACCGTACGGGCTGTACTCGAACGTGGTTTTTCTGCCCAGCGGATCGGTTTCCGAGAGCTTATGGCTCAAGTCCCACTCCAGAACGGTTTCACGTTCCAGCGGGTCAAGCTTACGGGTGATTTGACCGTCCCCGTTATACCAATAGCGGGTGCAACCCCCTTCCGCATCCCGATACGTGGTCACCCGGTTGACTTCGTCATACAGAAAACGATCCTGCCAGTAGCCCTGCGGGGTAGAAACCGACACCACCCTGCCCCGGGTGTCATAGCCCATTGACACATCGGTCGCATCCGCATCATGCCAGCGGGTCATGTGACCGTGAGTATCATATTCATGCCACAGGTGGCTGTGCTGGAAGGTCGCACATTCCGACAGGTAGCCCTGTTCGTCATACTGGCAGGTGACCAGTCGCTGGCGCAGTTCGTCCGTCAGGTACTCCACGGTCACCAGCCGGTGCTGGTGATAATCCAGCAACAGACGGTAGCCGTCAGAATGCGTCACCTGTGCCAACTGAGGGATCCCCTCATCGTTCAAGTCGTCATAATGGAACGTGATACGGTTGTCATAGCGATCGCTAATAGCGGACAACAAACGGCGTTTGCCATCCCGCTGCTCAAAGCTCAGGGTCAGCTGGGTCTGGCGGTCAAACAGGTGCAGACTGCCACGCAATTCCCCAAACAGCAGGTAATGCCCGGCATGCAGGTTGACCGAGAAGACTTTTTCCTCCGGCGTATGGAAGGTGTAGACCACACCGTCCGCATCGGTAAATCGCGTCGCTTCACCGTCGAGAACAAGGTGCTGTGACCAGTCATCCGCCCATTTTGCCCCGAACAGCCCGGCAAAATCCGCCGTCGAGCGGTAGGTTCGGGTCAGTGACAACGGTAAGGTGCCCGGCAGGGAAAGCAGCGGCCATTGTTGCAGAAAATCCCCCGTCGCCATGTCCACCGGATCACCACAGCAATCCTCTTCCTTGGGCTTTTTACTATTCTTTTGCGTCGATTCCTTGGGTTTATCAGACTTGGTGACGCCTTTCTTATTACGCGGCAACGGCAGCAGTCCGGCAATCACCACCGCCCACTGCAAACCTTTGTTGCTTTCTTCCATGATAGGATATTTGCCATCGGTGGCCTGGGTAATGGAAATCGACCCGGCCGCACTGTTGATATTGGCGTCACAGGTGGTGCGGTGGCCCAGCCGGGCAATCCCCTGCCCATTGGCAAAGACGGTCTTGGCCCCTTCGGCTATCACGCCGGGCGGGTGGTCACTGCACGCGACCGGGTCGCCGACCCGGGCCACCGGCTTGCCCTCAAAGAACACATCCGGTGACCCCGCAACAATGGTGCCCGTATTGCTGCCATACTGGCCGATGGCGGCGCCAATACCCGCACATGCCCCGCCCACAAAGCCGCCGGCCGCCGCCGCCGCGGCCACAACAACCAGCGCCGCCCCTCCGGTGGCGATGACCAGCGCCGCCACCGCGATGGCCGCCACCGCCCCCAACAAGATACCGCCCAATGCGCCCCACAAACCCGCATTCTTGTTCTGGTGCGCTATCGCATCCCCTTCCCGGGCCGGATTTTCCCCTTCTGTCGCCACCGTACTCATGCCCATGCCCGCCGCGATAGCATGGCCGATTTTATCGCCGACATACGCCCCCGCCGCTGCACCGGCCGCACCGGCCGCCAATCCCACCGCAAAAGGTACCGCCGCCCCGGTGGCAACCGCAAAGGTACCACTGGTTGCCAGCGTCGCATTCTCAAACGTCTCACTTTGCAGGAATTCTAATGTCTTATCCGAGGTGGATTTTTCTGTCCGGGGCGGGGCCGGCACCCTTCTGTCCCCCTGGGCCGGCGACGGACGGCGGTTGGTTGCGGGGGGTGGGGACGGCCGTTGTGCCGCTGCCGCCCCCATCATGACATTCTGTGAAACACTCATGTTGTCTCTCCCTGTTATTCGCTGCCCTTCTGCTCACTGCGCAGCTGGAACGTCGCCATCATCGCCTGCATCTGCGCCTTCTGAGCCGGGGTCATTTCCCCCTGACAGGTGCCGGTGAATATCAACACCTGACCGGGCGCGTTGAGCATCATCATCAGCTGATGTACCGGGCCACTCGGCGCCCGCCAGCGGAACTCAAACGTCTCGGTTTCATGGCCGTTCAGTTCGCCGGCCTCGTGGGCCAGAACCTCATAGTCCTTAAGCTGTTTGCCAATCGCGGTCATTTCCCGCTCGGCAAACTGGTTGAATGCTAACCCCCACGGCAGGCTGTCGCGGGAAATGGTAAAGCTGGTGCCGTTTTTATCATCCGGGCTGTTCAGCACCAGAATGCTCGAATCCTGCCAGCTGGCCGGCAATTTGATAGTGCCGGCGTTGAAGTGGAAGGGAGAAAGGTCAAGCGGGTCACTCATGGTCAATCCTTTTTATTGCTTACCGTTTCAAAATAAAAATCGGTATGTTATTAATGCGGGTCAAGATATCCGGCGGACTGAACTGCGGCTCGCCGGACTGCAAGTTTTCAGCTAGATATCATGATGGTGTTCGGAACTGCTCAGGCCGCCGTTGAATCTGAGACTCATTAGCAGGAGAAAAAACATCGTAATTTTCTCTTTCAAATTCTGATTTCATATAAGAAAAAAATCATCATCTGCCAGTGATAACTACTGGCAGAAATATCAATTACTCTTTAGAAATTCTATCCTCTGAGAAAATGACTTCTCCTTTTTTTGAAATTTCCAATGAACCATATTGATAGATTGTGTATGTCACATCTTTATTTTTAAATTCATACCCATAAAAATCGCATGTTCCTGTATTACAGTCTTTATTTAGAGTGGTTCCTTTCAGTGTTATGGAGGCATTATCTTTCTTTCTTACCCCCGTATAGATCACATTGTCACAACTGACGTTTCCTTCTGGGCAAAGCACATTAATGGTAATATGATATGTCTTTGTTTCGAACACATCAGTATAAGCCGCAAATAACATAGATGAGCATGCCAGCAACATGACACCTAAGAAGGATAAAAGTGATTTCTTTACCATCTTTCATAAACTCCTTCGTTATAGATTTTTAACTCAGCTGCGCGTCTGTTTATTACGCCCTGATTAACTTTGCCTTGCGATTTATTCCAAGCCTTCCAGGCATCATCCAGCGTGTCATAGTCGGTTTTGGCATTTTCATCATTTACCAGTTTTAGAACAGATGAATCATTGAATCCTTTTGCACCAATGTTATATGCAAACATGGTTAAGGCATCAAACTGATTCTGGTTTATCTCTTTTGTAATTCCGTCATTAACGGTTTTCTCAAAAGGTGCCAGTGTCTTTTTAAATAACTCCTCAGCCTCATCTTCGGTAATACCGTCTTTATAGGTATCCCAGTCTTTCTTCTCAATTAATTTACCATAGCCAATTGTAGCGCCTTTAGTCCATTTGGTGACGGTTTTCCCTGTCTGGTCATCATAAGGTTTTAATCTCAATGACTCGATACCTTTTAATAAATCCAGTCCATCTTGTCCCATGGTCTTTTTCGTGCTGGTGGTTAAATTAGTTGCAGATACAGGGGGTGCTGATGGTGCCGCTACCTGAGAACCAGCAGGTACTGCTTGTCGCCCTGCCCCATTGACTGGAACAGGCATAGATCTTGGAGCGGATGCTGGCGTTGCCTGAGAGTCAGCAGGTGCTGCCTGTCTCCCTGCCCCATCGGCGGGAGTGGGCATAGGTCTTGGTGCTGATGCTGGCGTTGCCGCCGACGCGGAAGAAATCAGCCCCATCGATCCCAGAGCCGCCATCCCCATCGGTCCCAGACCCGCCGCCATCACCGCTGCCGGAAGCAAACTTCCACTCTCCGAAGCACTGTCACCCCCGTCTGCGGCGGCCGGCGGCAGTCCCGCTCCTGCACTGCCGTTGTTCAACCCAATAGCCGGGCCATCCACAAAGACTCCGCTGCTGTTCAGCAGGATAACCGATGAGCCAAATGCCACCCGGATATGCTCCGGTGTCATCTCGATGCTACCCTTACCCACCTGCAGAGTGATATTATCCTCAGCCTGATACAGCTGCGTTCCCAGCCCCGCTTTGCCCGCCTTCGCCTTCACCTGTATCACGTTGGCCTCGGTGCTGCGGGTTTGGCAGATGGTCTCCGTCAGATTGCCCTGTTTAACGGTTTTGTGCTCATCCCCCGTCTGGACAGTCAGCGTGCGGTCACCCGCCTCCACCACCAGGCTCTGGTTATCTTTCACCGTGGTGTGCATGTCCTTCTGCGCATGCAGCGCCAGCCTTTCACTGCCCTTCGCATCCTCAAACAGCAGTTCGTTATACCCCTCCCCCTTGTGGGTCTTGGAGCGGAACGCCATCTGGGTCTTGCTGCCCGGCAGCGCGCCCGGTGGGATGTTACTGGCGTGATACGTTCTGCCGGTCACAATCGGCTGGTCCGGGTCGCCGTGCAGGAAGTCCACCACCACTTCCTGACCGATGCGCGGAATCGCCAGCATGCCCCAGCCCTGCCCGGCCCACGGCTGGCTCACCCGTATCCAGCACGAACTCTGGTCGTCGCTTTTTCCGTATCGGTCCCACGGGAACTGCAGCCGGATGCGCCCGTACTGGTCACAGAAGATTTCTTCCCCGGCCGGCCCCACCACCTTGGCAATCTGCGGGCCGTCAATGGTCGGTTTCGGCAACGGGGCCGGCCGCCAGTGCTGGTTGTGGCGGATGAAGCTGAACTGGCTGTGCAGCGTGGTGCCGCTGTCGCTGCTGGCGGTTTCCCGCGCCTGCGGCTGGCTGCCGGTGTGGCTCGCGCCCACCACCTGCCACGGCTGGTTCAGGTCTTCACGCGGGTGGTTAAACAGGGTAAATAATTTGCCCGGTTGCACGGCAATGGCCTGCCCGCTGGCCTGTCCCGTCACCGCGTCACTGCGCAGCGCTTCCAGCCGGTAGCGGGTGAAGGCCTGGCCGTGGGCTTCGTCCTTAAACCGCCCCGGGTAGTCGTAGTGCTCGTAGTACATCTGCTGTAAGGTGTCTTCCTTCATCTGCTGGCTGAATTCTGCCGGCCACGCCGGGTTTTTGAAGGTGTAGTCCTTGAGCTGCACCTGTGCCGGGCGCACCTGCGCACTGCAGGTAAAGCTGCCCACCGACGGTGTGCCCGTCGTGCTGCCTTCCCCCGGCTGGTACGCCAGCACAATGCCCGGCGGCACGGAGCCGGCGTCATCGGCAAACACCAGCGTGTTACGGCCGTTACCGCATTCGAAGAAATAAAAGATGCCCTCTTCCGCGGTCAGCCGCTGGAGGAAGGCAAAGTCGCTTTCCTGATATTGCACGCAGAATTCCCGCGCCGGATGCGGATGGCGCAGGCTGAACACCACGTCGCGGATACCGTGCTCTTTCAAAAGCGTGGTGAGGATAGCGGCGATGTCCAGCTGCTGGAAGATACGCGAGTTCTGCCGCAGGGTGGTGCGCCACAAATCCGGGTAGAGGCTCATCTGGTAGGTGGTCTGGTGCAAGCCGGTGTTGCCCTGCTCGAAACGCGCCACTATCCCGGTGATACTGCGCTGCTCCACCCCCTCCTGCAGAATGGTCAGGGTCGCGCTGCGGTCGAGCACCGCCGGAAAGTCAATCGCCGGGTCGGCACTCGCCAGCCCGACATGCAGGCTGAACGGCCGGGAAAAGCCTTCCGTCAGGGCGAAGTCCGTCACGACAAAGGTTTCCGGCGGCAGGCCGCCCGCCGTCAGGGTAAACTGCAGCCCGCTCGGGGCCATGCCCCCCCCGCCGCCCAATAACTGGCCGGCTTTTTGCAGCGCCTTGGCCGCCCCGCTCTGACCACTCGCCGCCCGCGCGGCCAGTCCCTGCCCGGCTCCCCCCCCGGCACCACCCAATCCGCCGCCAAAGCCACCGCCCGGGATTAAGCCCGCCGCGCCGGTGCCTGCTGAGCCGCCCCCGATACCCCCGCCAAAGCCGCCGCCCGGAATTAAGCCGGCGGTGCCTGCGGCTGCGCCGCCAAGGCCGCCCCCCAGCTTACCAGTGACGTGTTTTGCCAGCTGGGCGGCCTGCTGTCCCTGCTGGATCAGCGCCCGCCCTTTCTTCAGTTTTGCCATATTCTTTTTCATCGACATCGTCTGTCTCCCTGATTAATGCCCGCCGTCAGGGATGACGGTGGACTCATGGTGGGTGGTCTGTTTCCCGGCCTGTTTTTCAGCCGGATTTTCGGCCGCCTGACGCAGCCGGTCATAGCGGCCGAGCAGGGCGTTAAAGCGGTCATCAATGCCTTTCAGCAGCACCGGCGGCACGGGTTCCCCGTTCACCACCCGGCCGTTGAGCTGGCGCAGCAGTTCTTCCAGCGGCACCTCGCTGCCGTGGCTGCGCTGGAGGTCATAGACCGCGGTTTTCAGGTACGAGAGCGTGAAGCTGCCCCGGGTACGCTCCTGCAACAGGATTTTGTCGGCCAGTTGCTGGAGCTGGTCGCGGGTGGTGTGCCAGCTGCCTTTCAGCGGGATACTGTCGATACGGGCGGTCATCGCCTGTGTCCACTGATGGGTGGCGTTCTTTTGCTCAGCCGAATCCGGCCACTGCTGCGCTGCCGTGCCGGTCAGCGTGCGGGCCGCGTCCCACGTCGCCAGCAGGGGGGTTTCCGCCAGCCGGTCCAGCTGGCCCTGATAGCCCGCCAGGGCGGGCTCGGTCAGCCACGCCAGCCGGGCACCCGCCGGGGACGCCGTGATAGCGCTGAGCTGCTGTTGCAGCGGTTTATAGAACAACAGCCACCCCCCGACCAGCACCAGCAGGCCGAGTACTGCGCCGAGGCCAAAACCCTGCCACGCATTCCAACCCCGCGGCGGCTCAGGAAACTGCACCCGCACCCGCGGGCTGTCCGCTTCCGGCGGGCGGTCAGGCCGTGGCGGTGCGGACGGCGGAGGTATTTCCGGCTCGGTGTCGGACTGGGACAGGTAGACCAGCGGCGGCATCTGCACCGGCGACTGAACCGGTTTCGCGGCCGGCCGCGGTTTTTCCAGTTTTTTCGCCGCGTTCTGGAAGAACCACAGCAGGTTCTCCACCCGCGGCAGCCGTTTCAGGTCGGACTGCTGCAACCGGTCGATAATCAGCTGCAACGCCCGCTCCGCCCGGTAAATCATCCGCAGGTCGCCGGTGCCGAAATCCATCTGGCGCAGCTGGCTGCCGGTGCGGGTGTGGAACCATTCCAGTAAATCCGTGCGCACCGCCGGCTGCGGCGGCCACAGGGCGTCCCACTCACTGACTATCACCCCGGCCAGCAGTTCACAGCCTTCGGTAAAGCCCGCCAGCCCATTGAGCTGCATCCGCGCCAGCGTGTAGTAAATCGCCGTCTGCAAATCGACCCCGTTACGGCGGAACAGGGTCAGTGACAGCGATTCCACCAGCACCCAGTTCACTTCCGGCTGCGCCGGGTGGCTGATTTTGTTGATTTCGTCGCGGATAACCGCAAATTCCGGCAGATTCTGCGGACTGCCGCCGGCCCGGATGATTAAATTCTCAGGGTGTTCGCTCATGCTCTGGCCTTCCTCTTTTAAAAAACCCCCGCCCGGAGGCAGGGGGGATGGTTCTTGCTGAATACTGACTGACACCCGCCGCTCAGTAGAGGGTGTCCGGCAGTCTGAACTGGCTGAACAGGCCGCCCGCAAACGGGTTGTCCGATTCGTCCACGTAAATGCGGTAGGTTATCTCGCCGCCGTCTACCGCGAAGCGCACGTCAAACGCCCCCGGCTGCACGTTGGTCAGCTTGCCGCTGTTAATCAGCCGCAGCTGCGCCCACGGGCCGGTGAAGCTCAGGCTGCGCGGCGCCGCGTTGCTCCGGTCCGGCATCAGGGTCAGCCGGCTTTCCGTGCCCGCCCGCATCGAGTTCGGCCACACCAGATGCGCCACGTTGCTGCGCCCGTGCGCGTAATCCACCAGCTGGCCGTCGAGGTTCAGCAGACCGCGGCGTTTGTTGCCGGTCAGGCTCACCGGCTCGATGGCAAACGCCGTGCCCAGCCCGTTCTGCGGGGTGAAGAAGGTGGTGCGGATACGGTCCGCCATCGCCAGCTGTTTCAGCACATCCGCCCGGATAAGCTCACGCCCGTCGGTGCCGGTGGTCAGGTTGTTTTCCACGAACGGTTTCAGGCTCTGCTTATAGAAGGTATCCAGCGTGCCGTCCGGCCGGAAGAAACGGTCAAACTCACTCAGCGGTACGTCTTCGGTGGCCGCCGGGTTGAACGGATACCGGCCGGCCAGGTAGGTTTTATACTGTTTGACCACCGACTCATTCCATTCCACTTCCAGCGAGCGCACCGCTTCCATCATCACCACCCGCCACGCCTGCTCGGCCAGATCACCGACCCAGCGGTTCAGCGGCTCCGGCAGGTTTTTCGCCATCTGCTGCACTTCAAATATCGCGTCGCTGTTGTTCTGGTCCAGCCGCAGCTGCACCGCCTGCAATGCCGCCTTGCCCGGCACCGGCGAGTTCTGGATAGCCAGCAGGTAACGGTGCAGTGCCATCAGTTTCTGGTAAACGCTTTGCAGGGCACTGCCCTTGTCGCCGTGCTCAACCAGCACCCCGGTTTCCGGCGCAAAGTCCCGGCTGATGCGGTTTAACAGCCGGTAATCCGACTGCGCCAGCAGCGCCTGTTTTTCCTTGTCGCTCAGCCCACTCACCAGCTCCGGCGGCCGGGTGTTGTCACTGAGGATTTGCAGCGCGCGCTTGATCGGCTGTTCGCCGCTGATCACCTGCTCGATGGCGCTGATGGCCTGCGGCAGATCCTCAAAGTCCCGCACTTCCAGATTGTTCATCGCCGCCCGCCAGGTCGCGGTATAATCCCCGACATACAGTTCGGTGATCTCACGCTGGATATTCCCCTGATCGGTGTCGCTGTACTTATTGGTTTTCAGCGGCAGGTTCAGCACCCAGCTGTCCATCTCGGTCAGTTCGACCAGCTCCTTGTCCTGCCGGACAAAGTAATCCGTCAGGCCGTGGCGGGTCAGGAACTGCGGGATCACCAGCCGGCTTTCGTTGCCGGCAATAAACACGCTGTCAAAACTCGGCCCAATCTGGTCACGCAGGTTAACCGGGGCGGACAGGGTATCCTGGGCCTTCAGGCGCAGGTTCTGGTAAACCCGCTGGTTGATGGTCAGGGCACTCAGCTCCTGCTGGGCCTGCTTCATCGGCTTAATAAACGGCGCAAAGCGGGCGAGGGCATCCTGATTGTCCTTGTCGCGCTGCCCCTTCCAGTCGGTATGGGCCAGAGCGTAATCCAGATGGGTCAGCAGCTGCGCCTGTAAATCCCGCTGGCCGTGGAACGCCTTGCTCCAGCGCGCCCGCATGTACTGCCCGACCAAGCCGTTGTTACGCTTGCTGCCGTCTTCCATCATGCGCATCACCCGCAGGATCTCGAGTTTTTCCTCACTGCCGGCCGGCGCCCGATTCAGGTCGTCCAGCAGCCCCTGCATCAGCGACGGCAGGAAACGCTGCTCCAGCAGTTTCAGGTAGGTGCCTTCCACATACGGCCCGACCCCGTCCCCCTGATACAGCGCCATGTCGGTCAGGAAGGATTTTTTCTCGTGGTAGTTGCCGTAGGCCAGAGTGGCATCCCGGATCGGGTTCAGCAGCGGCAGCTGGAGGTTGCCGTAACGGTCATCCCCGTCCGGCGGCGGCACGGACAGGAAGTTTTTCGCCTGCGCCAGCACTTCTTCCCCGGCCCGGTAGTTTTTCTGGTAGAAATAATGCCAGCCGCCCCACATGGCCGCGATGACTAAGGCACTGATCGTGGCGAAGGTGTACAGCTGGCGGCGGTTGCGGCTCAGCCAGAGGCGGTTTTCCGCGGCGAGGTTCGGCTCAGCCAGCAGCACTTCCTCAAACAGGGACTGGGTAAAATACGGCAGGGTATCGCCCGCCGGCCAGGTCGGGAACGCCTGCGAGCCGAGGTGATACTGGGCTGAGGCGGACTGGGTGAACAAGTCATCCATCTGGCCGACCTGACGGGCGGAGGTCAGGTAGACACCGCGCAGCATCGGGCGGTGGTGTTCATCGTTGTACAGGATGTCTTCCAGCATCTGCGCGATATAGCTGTGCAGCCCCTGCACCTGCCGGGTAAAGCTGAACAGAGCGCTGCGCTGGCCGGCATCGACGCCGTTGAGCATCATGTCCGGCATCGCCCCGTTGAGGTTGGCCATCCACTGCTGCCAGAACTGCGCCAGCTCGCTGTGCCAGGCTTTTTCATCCCGGTTATTGAGGCTGAAAGTCACGCCGAGGATCTGGTCACGCTGCCGGCGATCCAGCGACGGGTACATCGCTTCGAAGCCGTGCAGCAGGTCTATTTTGGTCATGACCAGATAGAGCGGCAGCTGGCTGTGGAAGGTCAGACGGAGGTTTTGCAGGCGCTGGTGGATTTCCCGCACGTAGCGATCGCGTTGCTCCCGGTTGTCGGTCAGCAGGCGCAGGGTATCGACGGTCAGAATAATGCCGTTAAGCGGCTGGCGCTGGCGGTTTTCCGTCAGCCAGTTCAGCAGGGATTCCCACAGGCGGCTGTTGATCTGCGGTTTGTCACTGTTGACCGGCACCGGCTGGTCAATCAGGCCGCCATCGGGATCGATGATGACCGCTTTCTCTCCCAGCCAGCAGCGCAGCCGCAGCGCAATGTCGCCATCCTGACGCAGGTATTCCGGCGCCGCGATGTCGGACAGTTTATAGCCTTCCTTGATCAGCGTGGTTTTGCCGCTCTGCTGGCTGCCGACCATCATGTACCACGGACGCTGATACAGGTAGTTATAGCTGTCCAGATGGCGTTGTAGCTGGGCTTTCCAGTGATCAAGGTAACGAGCCTGGTGCTCGATATCGACCCGCACCGGATCAACCCCTTTCAGCTCGACGTCCAGGTTGAGTTTTTCCAGCTGGCGCAGGCGACGCCACGCTTTGATGCCGATCCAGAGCAGCACCATCAGGATGATGAGAGCGGTCGCCAGCCAGCGCGCCGCCAGACTGTCCAGCGGGGTATCGTTGCGCAGTTTCCATTCCGGCCCCCACACCCAGACCGCGATCAGCAGCAGGCAGGGGATAAGGGCCAGAGCCAGCGCCATCGTGGCCTTGAGACGCGGCAGGGATTTAAATTTTGACAGCGCCGGCAAGGCTGATTTCAACGGCGCCAAGGATGACAAAGAGGGCCATTTCATGTGTTAACGCTCCTGTGTGACGCAGTATCCTTCGCAGGCGAAGGTATTTTTTCAGCCAGCAGGGTCAGCAGGCTGGGTTCCCATTCAGTGAGTAACATGTGTTGTCCCGTGTGTAACAAGTTCCGGTAATGCTGGTGTGCCAGTGCGGTCATGCCCGCTTCTTCAAGCAGTTGGGCAGTGAACAACTGACCATAGAATTGATCCCGGGGCTCCGTCAGTGACTGCTGGTGTTCTTCCAGCATCTGAAGGGCGGCTTCCAGCCCTTGCTGCTGGAAGCAGTGCCAGATGGCTTCCTGATCGGCCGACGCGGCTCCCGGGCTTCCGCTGGTGTCGGGTTCCGGCGTGAGCCAGTCCAGAGTGTCAGGAGAAATAAACGGACTCAGGTCGGAAAAACTTAAGGTTTTCAGTACAGGCAGCCGAGCCAAAAACGCCTTCAGTTCGTCACGCATGGCCTGCGCAACGCGGCTGTAGCCGCGTTGTTCCGCCGCTTGGGCGGCAATGGCATGGCCGTCCAGCCAGTAAGGGGCGAGGGCTAAGCTCTGCTCAATTTGCGCCAGCAATTTGTTATCCGCCGTCGGCAGTCGCGCCAGATAATCGGCGGTACGATCCGCCGACGCCGGCGCCAGCGGCGTTTTGCCTGTGGCGTTCGCCATCGGCGCCGTGGTAATGGTGTGCCAGACCGCATGGCGGCGCAGGCTATAGCCAATCGGGGATTCGGGATACCGTTCACACAGCAGATCCGCCACCGTCATCAGGGTTTGTTTCCATGCTTTATCACTGGAACTGTTGACCGCCACCTCAGGCATCGGCGCCTGTTCAGGAGACTGAGGCGACGGAGCTACCGACGCCGCTTCAGGGGTGGTAGGTGCCGTCTGTGTCGGCGCCGTTCGTGCCTCTGGCTGGCGGTTATAGCGGGTACGCAGTTGATCGACGTCTTTCGCAAGGTCGGGCTCACTGGCGTGCCAGCACTGAGCCAGATGAGCCAGAGCGCCTTGTGCCTCGTCGCGCTGGCTTTTACTGGCCTGATCAGTGAAGCTCGACTGGGCCGATTCAAACCGTTTGATCACCTGCTGTGCCAGCCGGCGCTTCAATACCGGTTTGACCGGCCAGGCTTTTTCCCAGTAGTTTTTTACGTACTCTGTCAGCAGCTCTATCGCCAGAATCAGCTCGGCAGGGTGGCCGGCATGCTGCAAAGTCCGCAGCAGGTGAACCATCAGCCGGAAGTCCTTGCTGTGCTCGCTGAAAAGTTGCAAGGCCTGTCGCTGGAGGGCGTCAACTTCCAGCGTGCCATGTGACAGCGAGCCGAATTTGACCATCTCGCCGTCGATGAATTCCCAGGCGGGATCACTCTCACTCAGTGCCTTGCCCGTCTGTTCGTCGGACAGGGGCGCCAGCAGGGCGCCGAACCAGTCGAATTGTGTTCTGATGTCCATGTCGGTTACCAACGGCAGGCATCGCGTAAGGGTTTCGCGGCCTGCTCCAGCTGAGAAATATTAAAGGTTATCGGGCTGCCAGTGCGAGCCGTGATGGTCATCTGATCGCTGTTCATTAAGCGCTTGATTTCCTCAATGCCCGGCAAGCCGCGGCTGGATTCCCATAAGTAACCGTGTTCCCGCAGGAACCACTCGGTTTTGAATTGGGTTTTGTCCGTAGTCACAGTGACCGTACCGGATCCCATCGGTTTAGGCAGCGCCACCTGCAAACGGGTGATGCGGTCAATGCAACTCAGCATCAGGACCGGACGAGGAGGCGGAACCCCCACCGCCGGTGTGGTCAGGATCACGGGTGCCTCACCATTTTCTCCCTGCGTCACAATGAAGCCAGTAGAGTAATCGGTGCGTTTCATTTCCTGCTCCATCGCCTGTCGCCACACAAGCCCCATGTTTTCCATCGGGATTTGCAGGGCGTTAAATTTCAGGTTATTTACCGTACGGTCATAGCACGCCAGCCGGACAAGTGGAGACGGTTCAAAACGGCATTTTTGCATTTCGTCCGTGTATTCTTCTTTGGGTGCGACCACTTCCTTTGGCTCAACCAGATTCGCCAGTTTGGGATCACCCGTCAATGACGCGAGCAATGAGCTGATAATTAATACAATATTCATAATCTACACCCGTATTTAGCCAGTTTGTAAACCAACGTGCGCGTGGCAATCCCCAGACTTTGGGCAATCAGTCGGGTGTCATTGCCATACTGACGCTGACGTTGAACCAACACGGCGCTTTCAAATTCTTCGATGGCCTTTGGCAGATTATCGATGTGGCTGTAATCCACAGAAATACGGCTCACTCCTGCGGGTTTCGATCCACTCAGGGAGGCAAGCAGTTCATCCAGTTGTTTTTCTTTCTGTTGCTGAACCTGAAATACCTGACGGATTTGACGTAACTGCCCACGCAGTTGCTCGAGTTCCTGCAACTTTTTCAGGCGGTGCTGCATGACATGGCAATAGAGGCCGAACATGTTTTCATTATTGATAAAATGGCTGACATGTTCGGCAAAAATGGCAATCACACCGCAGGCCTGTCCGTTACAGTCAAACAGGGGAATGGCATACAACCCGCAGTTATGCGGCAGTTCCGCAACAAACGTGCGGAAATGCACGTCGTCAATACGCGCGCCGTGATTCAGGGAATCCCATACCGTCGGGGTTCCCTTGCGCAGAACCTGTATCAGCGGGTTATTGACGTCATCAATATCTACATTCAGCCGGCGTGAGCTGGCTTGGTGGAGTTCCGGCAGGTTGTAGCATTCCAGCCTGTTTTCATTGGTGTTAAGCAAGAAAACTAACAGGGCATCAAAACGCGAGCTCTGGCTTACCAGCAGAAAATGGTCAACCAGTTGTTCTATAGTGTCATCATCTAATAACGCTAACGCGCTTTTCAGCCGCTGTTTCATTATTCTGCCTCCTCAACCTCAGCATGGAACTCATGTTCTGCTACGGTTAAGCGAATGGCACTGATTGCGGTGCCTGCGGCCATTTTCTGCAACAGCAGTAATGAAACAGGCGGTAATAGTGCACCATCAATGATGGATTCCAGCATACGGGCGCCGTTTTCCGCACGGGTGGCACGTTGCAGGATCTCTTCCGATACGTCATCGCTGATCGTGACTTCGGCGTTAAAGCGCTGAGACAGCAGGCTATCCAGTCGAGCCAGCTTGCTCTGAATGATGGTTTTCAGCGTTTCGTGACCCAAAGGCAGGTAAGGGATCACTTCCATACGCGCCAGCAATGCGGGTTTGAAAAACGCGGCCAGTTCAGGGTAGAGCAGGTCGTTAAGTTGATCTGGCTGCTCGGCATGATCAACGATAGTTTGATAACCAAGGTTAGAAGTCAGGAAGAACACGACATTTTTACAGTCGATGATACGCCCTTCGCCATCGGCCAGTTCGCCTTTGTCGAAGGCCTGATAGAACAGGTTCAGTACATCAGGATGCGCTTTTTCGACTTCATCCAGCAGCACAACGGAGTACGGTTTCTGGCGAATGGCTTCGGTCAGTACACCACCTTCCCCATAACCTACGTAGCCCGGGGGAGAGCCAATCAGGCGGGAAACGGTATGTTTCTCCTGAAACTCAGACATGTTGATGGTGGTGAGGTATTGGCGCCCCCCAAACATCAGTTCAGCAATTTGCAGCACGGTTTCGGTTTTACCAACACCACTTGGCCCCACCAGCAGGAATGCGCCCAGAGGACGTCCCGGACGACGCAAATCTGCACGAGCGGTCAGCAGGTGTTTATGCAGGTTCTGGATCGCAACATCCTGCCCTTTGATGCTTTGTCCCAGATGGGTAGGCAGTTCGGTCACGATAGACAGTTCGCTCTGTGACAGGCGGTTCAATGGAACGCCCGTCCACTCAGCGATAACCGAGGCAATCTGCGTTTTGTCTACATGGGGAGAAACCAGCGTTTGCTTCTGCTGTAACTCTGTCAGTTGTGCGTTGA
Source organism: Xenorhabdus bovienii SS-2004 (assembly GCF_000027225.1). Classification (NCBI taxonomy): domain Bacteria; kingdom Pseudomonadati; phylum Pseudomonadota; class Gammaproteobacteria; order Enterobacterales; family Morganellaceae; genus Xenorhabdus; species Xenorhabdus bovienii. Next base: position 280,988 of record NC_013892.1, on the reverse strand, counting down.
GCAGAGCCAGTTTTTCGATCAGGGATTGCTCATCAGCGGCGGCTTCTGGCTCGTCTTGCGCAATAGCTTCCTGCTCTTTCGCGTCTTGAGCCGTCTCTTCAACCGCATTTTCGATGGTTTTATCCGTCGTTTCTGCTGCAACTGACTCGTCGCTATCCGCCAGGAGTTGGCCGCGCAATTCGATGATCTGTGTCACCAACTCTTGCTGTTGCCGCCAGTTTTTTTCCAGCGTGACGAGTTCTTCTTGGATCTCTACCTGCTGGTTTTGCAGTTCTTCCAGTCTGTCCGCATGTTCATTCAGCCCCATCCGCTGTTCTCTTTTCAGAACATCGATTTCCATTTGCATCTGGTGCAATTCAGTCGTCAGTGAGGAGATCTGACGTGGTGGCGATGTCAGGTTAATGGCGACACGGGCACAGGCGGTATCCAGTACGTCAATCGCTTTGTCCGGCAGTTGGCGGCCAGAGAGATAACGGTCACTCAGTACCGCAGAGGCTTTCAGTGCTTCATCATCGATCAGAACACCATGCGCCTGTTCGTAAATGGCGCGCAAACCACGCATGATCACAGTGGCTTCTTCCGCGCTTGGCTCAGAGACTTTCACTAATTGGAAGCGACGAGACAGTGCTGCGTCCTTTTCGAAGTATTTTTTGTACTCGCTCCATGTAGTCGCTGCGATGGTTTTCAGTTCACCACGTGCCAATGCAGGTTTCAGCAGATTGGAAATATCCAGTCCGCCAGCCTGGTTACCGGCACCAATCAGGGTGTGCGCTTCATCGATAAACAGGATGATCGGCTTAGATGATTGACTAATTTCAGCCATGATGCCTTTGAAGCGTTTTTCAAACTCACCTTTAACCGCAGCCCCTGCCTGCAATGCCCCCAGATCCAGTGTCATCAGTTCACTGTGGCGCAATTTATCCGGTACGCGGTCATTGATGATGCGCAGCGCCAGACCTTCAATCAGGGCACTTTTACCCACCCCCGCTTCACCCACGACGATCGGGTTGTTTTTGCGGCGACGGCAGAGAATGTCGATCATCAGATCGATTTCGTTATCACGGCACAGCACAGGATCAAGTTTGCCCTGACGCGCCTGTTCAGTCATATTCTGGGTAAAACGCGCCAGCAGGCTGTCGCTGTTTGCCGGATGGACGCCCTGCCCATTTTTATCGTCGCCGCTGAAAGGCTGTTCGGCAGAGCCATTCGTCCATTCAGTAAAGTTCTGACGCAGCAATTCACGGTTGATACCCGCCAGCATGCGCGCGGGCTGTGGAGTCAGATAACGCATTGGACTGAACAGCAGAGCAATCAGCATGACGCCACCGCGTAATTCAGTATGCTGCATCTCCGTAGAAGCCAGCAGCCAGCTATCCTGTAACCATTCCACCAGCATCGGTGAGAAGTTCGGGTAGGTTTGTACAATCGCCTGATGATGAGGCATCATCTGATCGAGTTGTTCTTTCAGCAGATCTTTATCGATGTCTGCCTTATTGAGGATCAGGCGCACATCACTGAGTGGTGTGTCGATCATCTGAAACAACAGTTGTGCAACAGTAATTTCAGGCTGCTGTTGGCTGACACAGGATGCCGCCGCCGCTTCCAGTGCATGGCGGGTCATCGGGTTTAAACGGTTTACAAGAGTGGGCAGATCAATCTGAATCATGACGACTTCCTATCTCAATAAGTTACTTAGCTGCTTTAATATGTCTTGGGTCTGATCACCGAGGCGGATGGCATAGAAACTGTAAATGGCAGCCAGTAAACCTACACTTATCCAAAACAGGTGCTTGATGGTCCAACGTCTGCTCAGACGATAACGCTCATCACGCTCGTTGATATCGACATATAGCGTGGTCGGCGGAGCTTCTCCACGCAGTGAGTGAAGCTGTTGCTGCAAGCGACGGAACAGGCGATCAAAGTCATCGCTTTTCTGGGTGCTGACTTTGTAACGTCCGCGATAACCCAGACAGAGGCAGAGATAAATGAACTCCAGCAGGTGCTGGTAGCGCTGGGTCTCCCCCATCAGGCGTTCGAGCAATACAAAAACTTTTTCGCCTCCCCAGGTTTCATTATGGAAGTGAACCAGCAACGATTGCTTCAACCAGCCATTCTGACTGTTCCAGCCGTGCCCCAACGCGGTTTCATCAATGAAGGTGCATAGTACGTAACGGAATGAAACAATCGCGCCGGGTTCATAACCCTTGGTTTGCAGAAACTGCTCAATGGCTCGAATGTCAGTAACAACCTGTTGGTAAAGCTTATCTGGCAGTGCCTGATCACTCATATCCTGCAAACGCAGAACCATTCCCAGTAAGGGAGTGGCCGCATCGATCATCGGGTTGAGGCTTTCACCACGCAACGGTAGCTGATACTGGCGCTGAAACGTTTTCAGCGTCTCAGACTTTTCCAGTGACGGACTGCCAACATTGATATCACTCATGATTATTCCTTACCGCCCCTGATAGCCCAGAGCTGCATATCTAAGTCAGGGAAATCCCCTGATACGTGGAATGCGATGGAATTCCCCTGCTGGATCTCTTTCCATGCCGGACTCTTCTGATCCAGACGGAAGTAGGTGTATCCAGAGTGATACGGCAGCTGACGCGGAGCCGCGGATAATGCAATCAGTGGCACACCCGGTAACTGAACGCTGACCAGATCGCGGATTTTCTCCATCGAGGTGACTTTGGTTTGCTGCACGAACTGACGACGTAATTGCTCCTGCGGCGTACTTGCACTGATAGCCAGTACAAATTCGGCTTTACGCAGCAGATCGTTGTCGTGGAGCGTTGCCACGCGGATACCACCTTCGTTCTGTTTCAGGACAATTGACGTTGCACGCGGTGTCAGAACAACGTTCAGTGCATCACGAATGGCATGCATCGCGTCCTGGAAAGTATCCGTCAGATTATTGTGGTCATACGCCAGCACATTCCCCGGTAAGCGACTCGCATCGGTGAAGGTTCTCAGCTCACCGCAGGTCTGGAGCAGTTGGGTATATAAATGCAGCGGGTGCAGGACAGTCTGTTTTGCGTAATGGTTGAACAGAGGTTGCACGCGGTTCAACAATTGAAGCATCATGAACTCCGCAACATCCGCAACGCCCTGCTGACCCGGTGAGCCAATGCGTTTGGCCAGTGTTCTTGAGCGTTCAGTCAGCAGGCCGTCGATTTCCACCATAAAACGTCTTAACTTGTCAGCGACAAAGATAGACAGACAGGTCGGAATAAATTCGCTATCCAGAACGATAGTGCCATCCTTCTGTTTTTCTTTGATACGGCACAGCGGGATCGCCGTGTAAGCACTCATATCTTCGGAGCCTTGCATCAGAACCGGCGTCAATTGCGCAAGGTTCAGGGCAAAGGAATCGCCACCCTTGGTATGCAGGTCACGGACATCGCTCGGCAGTTCCCGATAACGTACCGCGCTTTGCATTTCCGCTTCCTTGTCAGCAATTTCCCGAATGGTATCGCTGGACATTGGTAATGCCAGATAGATGTCTTTGCTTTTCAGGTCATTGACGCTTTCGATGTCCAGCGGTTTTGGCAGCAGATCTTGGCTGGGTGCAGAGAATATCGTGCCATCCTGCATGATGCCGCTGGCTTCGGTAATGCCGATGCGCCCTAAATTGAGCAGATCCTGATTGATGCTTAAGGAGCTGAAACCGTGACCATAAGCGGCCAACACCGATACGAGGCTATGAGCCAGATAATCATTATGTTTTTGTTGTTGTTGAAAATGTTGTGGCTTGATGAACAATCCTTCGTGCCAAATCACCCGATTTTTGCCTGGCATGACTACTCCTCCTCTTTTCTAAGTTCGACGTCGTTATTTCTGACATGCACCAAGATGTTGTAATGGCGGCCGATGTCTTTTACTCGGATGATCTTTTTCCATTCAGATTGATTTGCATCTGCATAGTGAACGATGACACCGATGTAACGGTTATTCTTTTCCAATATCAGCGTTGACAGGGGCTTGTATTGCCCCGGTAATAGTGTGTAATCCTGATGATCGATATAATTTTTCCCCAGTGCTTTTTCGAGTTTGTCGCTTTCAAGCTGGTCATAATCAGCAGCCAAAAAACGAGAATCTTCACTGAGATAAACCAGATTCATTTCAACAGGAGCCGCTTCACCACTTTCATTGGGGTTGATATTCGGTTCGGCCAATAACGTAATGTTGGCAACAGAAGCCTGTTCATCCGGTTTTCCTACTGGTGTGGAAGGATCCCAGATCACTTGACCGACTTTCTTTGTCGCGTTCCATGCACCGCTACAGCCATTCAGCAACATCGCTGACAACAATAAAATCCCTACAGCCCATACACGATGACTAGCGGAACGTTTCATTGCTGGAGTCCTCTAAGCCCTGACGCAGTGCGCGGTCATAAGCCTGCTCATACACCTCACGGAATAGCTTTTCGAACCCCTGCTGGCGGCTGGAAGCTAATTCACGGTAATAGTTGGTGTACATTTCCCACGCCCAGGCCGCATCTTTATTTCTGACTTCGTTGCTGCGGCGGTAATGTGAGAAGCGACGGAGCAATTGATCAGGGGAGAAAGCTTCCAGCATGGTGTCCAATGCTGCCGAAATGGCTTCCCGATTGGCCTGATAATGCAATTGCAGGTTATGCAGACTTTCCGAGACGGCCGCAGGTGCAGACAAGTGAACCGGGCTTTTCTGATCCGAGAACATCACCTGCATGGTGGTGTCATAATCCATATTCAGGCGCAGAGGGTTATCTTCGATGGGGCGTAGTTGTTTATCACGCAGTCCATGCTGTTCACGCTGGAGAGCCAATAACCCTTCAATGGCGGCTTTCATGGTTTTGCCCATCTCTTGCAGAAAATCATTAGCCTGCTGGCTGTCATGCAGAGGTAACTGTGCATCCAGCCCACGCATGAGAGGGGTAATGGCAACATGATCAACATCCATATCTGCGTACTGCCGCTCGGAAGTGATACCCGGTAAATCAAGGAACTCCTGATCCATAACACTGCCTCGGTTATCAGAAATAGGGTTAGCAAATGGGGGTGATTGGAAATGATCCGGCGGCAAAAGCTGCTCAGTATCATCAGCTTCAACCTGCTGCTTCAGCGTGGTCAGGCTTTCGCTATCGAGTACCCTGAGCGGGTCATCGCTGAAACTATGCTGGATCGTTGGAGCAATACTGTTATCGTCGGCAAACACGGCTTTTTGTACTACTGCGCCTTCCATCATGGCATCCAGCGGGTTGCTGTAACTCGATACCAAGGATTCAGGTGATACCGTCGAAGGATCAACACGATCTGCATCAGAAAAACTGATGTGGATCTTAATAGACAGATTACCCGCCTTAATCTGATCTCCCTGCTGCAAACGGATCAGACTTGACTGAGGCGTTAATGCGGCATTGTTGATCTGCACAGGTTCTGCGAGTACTTGCAGGCAGAATGCACCATCCCGCCACTGCACGGAGAATTGTGATGGATGAATATTTCCCTGCTGATCCTGAACAGACCACAGGTGACTTTCACTGCTACCGACCGTACCGCCCTGTGCCGAAAACAGGCAACTGGCGGATCTGCCACTTTCCAGTTGCTCACTGTTGAGAACCCGCAATGAAAGCGTTGGTTGTTGTTTTTCCATAGTCGTTATTCCATAACTGAAATTGTGACAAAAGGTTTCTTTTCCGGTTCGCCGAGAAAACTAGTCCACCCCAGATGGTTATTCTGCTGCGCCCCCAATACCATGCCGCTGACCTGATTTTCTGCCAGACCAAGACGCAATTCCCATGCAAATTGACTGCGCATGACGAAAGAAATAAACATCACCAATGGGGCATAATTCTTTCCATCCGGCAGGAAAGACAGGAACCGATCACGAGTCAGATTATTGATGCTGAGAAGGAACTTCCCGCTGTAATCGCCGACCCATGAACCAATGGTGAAATTCTGCCCCAGCATGGACAGTTTAGAGTCACCGATTACCTGTCCTTTCCTTTCGCTTCCCAAGCGGTTCTGCTGATCAAGGGGAATAGTGACCTTTCTGAATTGCCAGCCGTGCAGGGTGACATCCTGTAAATCAAAACAGTGGGAAACCAAACTGCATATCACTTCCGGCGAGCGGCCGGGGCTTGCCAGCAGCCCTGCATAGGCCAGCATTTTGCTGTGATTAATGTTCAGCATCCGGCGGTTGACATCGCTCCCCAGACCCACAAGGGAAAACATGCGCTGAGAAAAATGATCTTCTCCCCCCTTCTTAAAGCAGACGTAATAGCGGTATTTCCGCCAGATCTGATGCAGAAGCGTGATTAAGCGATGGTTAAACAGGTTGAGAAAATCCGTCAGTCGGTTTTCGTTCTGCGCTTCTTCCCAAGCCAGCGAATCGAGATAGTAACCTGGCATCGGGGACTGACTGCCGTGTAGCCCCATAAAGGAGACTTCCAGCTCAAAATAACCCCGTCTGGTCTGCGAGAGTGAGATCACGTCACGAGTCGGAAATGCCAGACTGGCACTGGCTCTGAAACGAACAGACTCACGATCAGGACGATCGGTCTCTCCCGTTTTTTCCCACGCTACCGCCAGCTGATTGAGCAGCTCAACCAACTGATAAAAGTTGTACTGTGAAATGTCCAATGCCAAGGGTGTGGCAGGATCTTGCTCAGTGATTACATCAATGAGTGTTGACCTATCTGTACCGGCCATTCATAACACTCCTGATTATCTAAATTGATTACCTTCAACATATGAAAAGCGTTGACGCTGGCATACAGTGAGAAAAACCGTGACAAAATCGTACTGAACAGATAAAGCTCGCCTTCTGAGCTGAATGCCTGTTGCCGGATATATAGCGTGGAGCGCAAGCCGCGAACGGGCTGCCCACGAAACAGGCGATCTGTCGGCTCTGTCTCGATCTTTTCAATGGCATCAAGCCGTTTCTGCGATGACCGTTTGGACTGTCGGTTATGGATACTCGGGAAATCATAGGTACGCAGTACCTGCTTCAGCGCGTCCTTATCCAGCAATGACATATAGTTCAGCGACATGTTTGACAGTAGCGACCAGTGCAGACCGCCATCCAGAAGAGGATAGAGTGGCACTGACGGGCGCGTGATATTGCGGAATGTCGCAAATGTCGGGCTGCCGATGGATGGGTAATTAATGTCGCCAACACGCAGCTGCAACGGCAATTCACGGTTAGTACATGTCAAACTGATAGAAACATTTTCTTTTAGTTTGAGTCTGAGCAGATCCGATTCATCTCCCCGTACAAATGAGATGAAATGTTCCAGCCCCCGACGGAAAGGCGATTCTTTCACCCGAAGGCGGTAATAACGCATTGAGCGTTCATCTTCGTCATCAATCTGGTGATTGAAACTTTCGAACGGTGTATAGACACGCTCGCCGATACGTGCCCGACTGCGTTCACCATTTTCACCCGCCAACCAGCTTTCAACGCCATCGACGGAAAAAATATCGTAGTTATCGGGGAGGCTATAACTGGCCTTCAATGGATATTCAGCCTGGCTGCCATTGAGTTCAATAGCTTCACTGTCCATCGGAAACAGGTTGATGGCTGGTGTACAGTGCAGACGGAAAGTATCATGCCGAATCTTGGCTTCTGGTGGTAATGCCTGAGAAAAATGTAAATTCAGTTTGAAATCTTTGGTCTTAAGATCTTCAGGTAATGTTGGGAAACCCTTCACATCAAAAAACAGGAAGCTCTCCGCAAAACAGAAATATTCCTGCAAAATGCGATATCCCATGTAAGCGTTTTTGGGGTACGGCAACAGGGCATCTTCCCGTTCAAACCCTACCGGCACAAAATCAAAATCCGGTAGTGGGATTACCTTATCGCCAACCACCAGTTCTGCTTTTCTGAAGTAATAACAGAGCCAGAAGTAGAGCTGAGAAGTGGTATAGTCATCACCGCTCAGGTAAAAACGCAGTTTGTCCAGTTCCAGTTCATGCAGGCTCAGTTCAGTTTTCGACGCAAAATTCAGGCCGATGATGCCTTGCTCATTACTGTTATTGACAGAAATGTCTTGGATGGAGAGAGGGAAAAGCCAGACATCACGACACAGCGTAAAAGTACAGCGGCCTTGTTCGTCTCTTTTACCACCCGATTTTTCGTTCGAATAAATATCATCATGAGTTGACAGCGTGTTACTCATAATCTGCGTGCCACGCTTGACCGGTGTCGCTTTCGTCACGACGCTCTCATCGGGTGTGTACTCGATGATAGTCATACTGGGCGTCGGACGCAGGTAATTAGGCCAAAGCATATTGAGCAGGCCATGAGTCAGTTCGGGGAATTGATCATCAATCTTTGCCCGTAGATTGCCAGTCAGGAATGCAAAACCTTCAAGCAAACGCTCAACGTCGGGGTCAGAACCTTGTTCAGACAGAAATGCGGCAAGATGAGGACGCTCAACTGCGGCTTCTTTCCCCAGTTGTCGCAGATAATTCAACTCATCTCTGAAATATTTTTCAAATGACATTTATTGAGTTCGCTCCAGGCAATAGCGCCGGTTGTTATCCAACTGAATGCTGAATTCCACAATATCGTTGATATCATCCAACAAGATTTCAGCGCTGATGTGAAAGCTCAACAGCAACGGATCTGAATCATCGTTGATGGCGCTGACGGAAACCGCTGATATTCTGGGTTCATAATTTCTGATGCACTCTTCTATCGCCCACTCGATGCTTTGCTTAAAATCCACCGATGTTGCCGTCGCGTCATTGAGATCAATAACACCCAGATCAATAGCACTCTGACAGGCACCAGGACGAGAATTCAGCACTTCCTTCAGATGCTTCTTTATAGAATCAAGCAGTGAACGCATCCTTGACTGACGGGAAGAGCCGGAGCCCTTCCCTTGAATGCGCTCGAACAGACTGGCAGAGCTGCCCCTGTTCCAACTGTACAGCGCAGCCATAATTATTCCTTATCCAAACGTCCAACCAGTGACAGTTCGAAACTTGCACCCATATATTTAAAGTGTGGGCGAACTTGCATAGCCACCTGATACCAACCTGGATCACCTTCAACATCCAGTACCTTGATTTCAGCTGCACGCAGCGGACGACGGCTACGAACATCAGTTGGCGGGTTTTCCTGATCAGCAATGTACTGTTTCAGCCACATATTCAGTTCACGCTCCAGATCCTGACGCTCTTTCCAAGAGCCGATCTGTTCGCGCTGCAATACTTTGATGTAGTGAGCCAGACGGTTGATGATGAACATGTATGGAAGCTGCGTACCCAACTTGTAGTTGGTTTCCGCAATCTTACCTTCACGGGTATTCGGGAAAACTTTTGGCTTCTGAACTGAGTTTGCAGAGAAGAATGCGGCGTTATCGCTGCCTTTACGCATGGTCAGCGTAATAAAGCCTTCTTCTGCCAGTTCAAATTCACGACGGTCAGTGATCAGAACCTCAGTTGGGATTTTAGCCTGCACCTGACCCATTGCCTCATACAGATGCACAGGCAAATCGCTCACCGTACCGCCGCTCTGTGGACCGATGATGTTTGGACACCAGCGATATTTAGCAAAGCTGTCCGTCAGACAACTCGCCATCAGATAAGCCGTGTTACCCCACAGGAAATGCTCGTGGTCACGACTGACATTTTCCTGATAGTTGAAGTTTTTGATTGGATTTTCAACGCTGGAATAAGGCAGACGCAACAGGAAACGGGGTGCTGTCAGACCCAGATAGCGAGAATCTTCAGATTCGCGCAGTGCACGCCATTTAGTATGTGAAGGGCCTTCGAAGACAGACTTCAAATCTTTGATGGCTGGCAGGTCGGTAAAACTGTTAACACCAAAGAACTCAGGTGAAACGGAAGAAAGGAATGGTGAGTGAGCCATTGCACCGACAGCACTGACGTATTGCATCAGTTTGATGTCAGGTGAGGAATTGGTGAATGCATAGTTACCGATGACGGCAGCAACAGGTTCACCACCGAACTGACCGTAGCCTGTAGAGTAGACGTGTTTGTAGAAACCAGACTGAATGATTTCAGGCGAAAACTCAAAGTCTTCCAGCATTTCATCTTTAGTAGCATGAATGATGTTGATTTTGATGTTTTCACGGAAATCAGTGCGATCCACCAGAATTTTCAGTGAACGCCATGAGGATTCCAGCTCCTGAAACGGCTTCGCGTGCATGATTTCATCCATCTGCTCACTCAGCTTTTTATCAAGCTCAACGATCATTTTATCAACGACGAGTTTGTTGATCGGTTCTTCGTTAGCGCCTGTGTCCAGAATACTGCTGATAAACGCAGCGATACCTTGTTTTGCGATATAGTAGCCGTCATTTTCTGGTGTGATTCTTGCCTGAGACATAATTTCATCAAGCAGGGAGGTCGTTGCGCCAGAAGCAAGAGCGGTGCTGTTTTCTTCGTGCTGAGCCATTTAAAAATTCCTTTAACCAGTTATTTTTTATTGACGATTTCAAGTTCTTTCAGGAGTTGCTCACGCACGGATTCATCATCCAGAAGCGACTGCAAGCGAGTACGAAATGCAGGGATATTTCCCAGAGGGCCTTTTAGTGCAACCAATGCCTCACGCAGTTCCAGAAGTTTATTTAATTCAGGCACTTTTTTTGCGATATTATCCGGTGAAAAATCACTCAGTGATTTAATTTCCAGATTAACAGGCATGTCTTCTTCATTTTTTTCATCAAGACGATTAGGGACGTTAAAAGTCAGATTGATGTTCGCCTCATTCATTACGGCATTGAAATTGTTCTTATTGACTGAAACTGTTTGCCGTTCTTCAATTGGCGTATCTTCCTTCTTTCCTTTCAAATCACCGACAACCAGAAGATTCAACGGTAATTCGACTTCTGCGGTCTGGTCACCCGTATTCGGAACATACTTAATATTAATTCTTTCTTTCGGAGCTACGCTACCTGGACTATTCTTACTCATATTTTAATCCTTTGGCTAATACAACCATGAACTGTCTAACAACCCATTATTGGTGAGAGAATTATTCTAATTTTACCCATATAACAAATACAAAACATCTCCCTAAAAAAAATAGGCTAAGAAAAACAATCGTATTTGTCAGTCACGGATGGATTTTATATCTTCTTATATATAAACACTCAGAAATATCCTATCCAATCGTGGAGGTAACATCGATATGAAAAATCGTCAAGCCCGAGTTTGACATTTTATTTTTTTGATGTAAAGCCTAAACATAAATTGATAACTCCCTCTATTCCAGCTTTTAATATCCCTATGTCAACCTGTAGTAAATTATAAGCGTTTTTATCCTCCTGAAAATAGATAAATATTTGGTTTTACGCTCTGCATGAGTATGCAGGCCAATTACCTATCAATTGTATAAAAGGTAATATTTTTCATTTTTATGAGAATAAAATACAACCAATGAATCATGAATCATAACTACTATCAATAACAATATTTATTTTATTTAGATTAATTATTCGGCATTACAGTTCGAATTAATCGAATTTTTTGATCCAGTTAACATTTTTCAAATGATCATGAAAAATATTTCATTAAAAAATGAAAAACATATAAATATTAATTAGTTAAATTTAATTAAAAAATCAAGATCATTTATTGACCAGTTAAATAGGTTTGTTTTTTATAAAAACTCAGCTATAAATTTCACAACGGCAATGATTATAAAATTTTTATTTGTCATTGAATTAGAGCTTGCCTTGCAATTTGCAAATTACTTTGCATTACACGATTTCAGCTTTATTATTCGCTCCGAGTGTTCGGCGGCGACAGTTTTATTTAATTATAGAATGAAACTATCACTCACGGAATGAGCACTTACACTTATACATTGGTAAAAATTTATAGGATATTCATATGCCAACTCCATGTTATATTTCCATCAATGGAAAAACTCAGGGCAATATTACTGCTGGTGCATTCACTGCTGAATCAGTAGGTAATATTTTCGTTCAAGGTCACGAAGACGAAATGCTGGTTCAAGAATTTGACCACATTGTCACTGTCCCAACTGATCCACAGTCAGGTCAGCCTTCTGGCCAGCGTGCGCATAAACCATTCCGCTTCACCGTTGCATTGAACAAAGCCGTTCCTCTGCTTTACAACGCACTGGCTTCTGGCGAAATGTTACCTACTGTTGAATTGAAATGGTACCGTACTTCAATCGAAGGTAAACAAGAGCATTTCTTCACGACCAAACTTGAAGATGCAACTATTGTTGACATTGATTGCAAAATGCCACATTGCCAAGATCCATCAAAAGCAGAATTTACTCAATTAATTCGTGTGTCTCTTTCTTATCGTAAGATTAACTGGGAACACACTACAGCAGGTACTTCTGGTTCTGATGACTGGCGTGCGCCAATTGTTGCTTAATATCTTATTAATTAAGTATTAAGTAATAACCATTCAGCCAATGAATACTATTCATTGGCTGAATAAATGAATAACTTATTATTTCATCCGTCAATTCTTATTTTTCTTTTTCATATTTGTTTCTTTGATTTTCTATAAATGTCAGATTTTTATATAGTGATTATTTTTATGCTAAACAGAGATGCATAAATACATGATTACGTACGTAACCAATCTGACTGATGCTATCTTGTTGATACTGCTTTACGCCAGCACCCACTTTTGCATGATGATTTATTGAACAATCGCACCAAAACCGCATATAACATTCTGACCTCAAATTTTTCTAAAATCCACGCTGAATTCATTGAACACAGTGATATGTCAACGCCTTCCCATAACATGCAATCAAAGTGATATAAGTGAAATTTTTAAATTAAAAATACAAAGTAATAAAAGGACTTTGTTGTTTTATCGCTATCCTACTGAAATTTCAATTAAGCACGAATTGCATTTGACTTAGTCCTTAAAAATAATATAGGACATAACCAAAACGATTCATAATAAATCATTAAGGTAAATATATAATTACAAACCACAAGATTGGGCAAAATATATACATCAATCGGAGAAAAATAAAATATTTTCTATGCTTTAATATTTAATTAACAAATCATACTTAAACCTAATCTAACACTGTACGTTTTCGGATCAACCATTGTCATTTGGGTATTCCCATGATTAAAAAGACGGCAATTTTTATCTTATTATGTACCGCCCTTCAGGTAAAAGCGTCACCTGAAGAACTCAATGTCATATTACCGACAGATGAGACAAGAAGGACTTTACAAGACAGTTCAAGGGAAATAGACCAGTTAATTGAACAACGCCGTCACCAAGGATTAGTCAATCGTTCCGGTGCCCTTTCGCCTCAGACCGTCTCTCCAGTATTGGTAGAAGCGCCAGTATGTCTGGATATCCGCGGCGTCTATCTCCAGGGCATTACGCTGCTGACTCTGACTGATCTGAATACACTCAGCACATTGCCTGACAACTGTATTACCAGCAATGATATCAATAAACTGTCAGCAGAAATTACTAACCTCTATATTGCCAAGGGCTATATTACGGCGCGGGTGCAATTTATTCCTCCCAGCCATCATGGGGAATTGGGAATTAATGTTGTCGAAGGTTTTATTGAGGCCATTGAAGGTGGTGATCGCTGGATCAATAGCCGGATGCTGTTTCCTCATCTGACGAATAAGCCACTGAATCTTAGTCAGCTTGATCAAGGGCTGGATCAGGCGAATCGTCTGCAATCAAATAAAGCAACGCTCGATATTCTGCCCGGTAAGGTCAATGGCGGTTCAGTCATCAGGCTGAGTAACCAGCATTCCACCCCGTGGAGAATATCTACAATAACCGATAACTACGGGCAAAAAAGCACAGGTAAATGGATAAGCCGACTGAATGCCAGCATGGACAGCCCATTGGGGTTGTCCGACTTTATCAGTCTCAGCGGCATCAGTACCGTCGATAACCCCGACACCCAATATAATCGGGCGGCGACTCTGTTCTATTCACTTCCATACGGTGCTGCGACTTTCAGCGGTTTTACCAGCTATTCCCGATATATCAGCCATCCAAAGCTACAGCATAATGTGCACAAACTGTATGGGAATTCACAGCAGTCGGGTATGCGTATGGATTGGGTATTCCACCGCAATCAATCACAAATCTCGACATTGAATACCCAGCTTGTTTACAAGAATTTCAACAACTACTTCGATAGCGCCAAACTCAGTCACAGCAGTCAAACATTAACCGTGTTTTCACTGGGCATAAGCCACTTACAAATCATTGCGAATGGCCTTATCACTTTTGACGCAGGCATTGAACAGGGAACACCGTGGTTCAGTGCGCAAACCTCAACCGACAACTTGAATAAGCAATTTACCAAAGGAAAGTTATCCGTCAATTTACAGCAGCGCTTCAGACTATTTGATATGTCCTACCGGCTCAATAACCAATTTTATACCCAGTACAGCCCAAACGGACTACCCGGTGTTGAGTGGCTCAATATCACCGACCGCAATGCAGTACGAGGATTCAGTAAAAATACGTTATCCGGTGATAACGGCTGGTATCTGAGAAATACCTTATCCCACTCAATACCGATACTCAAAGGTTCGCTTGACCTGCGGGCAGGAGTGGACATCGGACGGGTCAAAGGTTATCTCAGTCAGAATGGCTGGCAAAGTAGTGCCGGATTAAGTACTGGCCTGACATGGCGCTATCAGCGTCTGCTTGCCGATATCGAGGTCAGCCGAGGCAAATTATTATCCCATCAAAATAGAGACAAGGATGAGTCCATGCAATTGTTAACACGCGTTTCTTACACCTTTTAATTTTTGTAGCAATTAGCATTTTTTAACCGTAGTCAACTTGGGGTTTTATTCTCAGGGGGCTGCACATGGCAATAGAAGAAAGTAAACAGAGGTAATAATATGCAAGAAAAAAAATTCAAGTTATCTCCTACGGGAAAACTTGCCGTATCCATGGCAATTATTCTGACAACCTGTTCAGTCAGTTTTGCCAACGGAATCACGCCCGGAGGTGATGCAGGACATCGCCCTGATGTTACCCTCGCGGATACAGGTGCTACGGTAGTGAATATCGTAGCACCTTCTGACTCAGGGCTGTCCCATAACCAATATGAGGATTTCAACGTTAATCAGATGGGGGCGGTATTAAATAACTCATTGATCGATGGCTCATCAGAATTAGCCGGCCAGTTATCGGCCAACAGCAATCTGAATGGGCAGGCCGCCAGTGTGATTTTAAATGAAGTGATCAGCCGCAACCCTTCACTCTTGCTCGGTCAACAAGAAATTTTCGGGATAGCCGCCGATTATGTGCTGGCAAACCCTAATGGTATTACCTGCAACGGCTGCGGTTTTATCAATACCAATCAGGCCTCTCTGGTTGTCGGTAATCCGTTAGTTGAAAATGGCGTTCTGCAAGGATTCAATACTTTTAACAACCAAAATGCGCTGAGTATCAAAAACAATGGCTTGTCACATACTGACGTTCTGAACTTGATTGCTCCCAAAATTGATAGTCATGGTCGGGAAATCACCGCCAAAATAATCAATATCACGACAGGTAATAACCAGATTTCAGCCGATGGAAAAATTCTGGCATCACAACAAGCAGATGTTGGTGTGCTCGACAGTTATTACCTCGGCAGTATGCAGGCCGGACGTATTCGCCTGCTGAATACCGCAGAAGGCAGCGGCGTCAATCTGCAAGGCAAGATGACGGCCAATGACAGTATTGATATTAAGTCTTACGGGGATGTGAATTTGCAGGCCGCTAATCTGAAAGGCGGGGATATCACATTGCAAGGCAACAATGTTCTGTCCCAAGGACGCCTCAATCAATCCTCATCAGACAAAGACGGCAGTGACAACCACCAAGGCAGTTTCAGTGGTCTTTATGCCCAACAGAAGCAAATCAGTGAATCCATTGCCCGTACCCAATTGGAAGGCAAGAATATTACGCTGGTGGCCAAGCAGAATAACCGCGTTATGGCGACCGATATTGTAGGGGATAATGTCACGCTGACCGGTGCTGATCTAAAACTGGATGGACAGCAACTCCACCAGCTTACCAGCAACACCAAAAATGAATGGAAATTATCCTGGCAGTACGATGTTACTGAAGAAAGTGAAAAATACCATCATGAAGGCAATACCATCAAGGCGCATGAAAATGTCCACCTGACAGCCAGCGAAGGTAATGCAGAAGTGCTTGGCAGTAAAATCAGCGCTGGCAATAAACTGTCCGTATCCGCCCGGAAAGATGTGAAACTGGCGGGTCTGCTGGAATCAGAAGTAACAGCCGAGAAAGGCTATAAGAAGAACCACACTGTTGGTTTGCAGACCGGAAACTGGAACAAAAACCATACTGCCCAGAGAAGCATCGGCAGTGAATTGAGTGCAGGGGGAGATTTAGGCATCAATGCAGGGGCAAATGCTGAAATTATCGGTTCTCAGGTCAATTCCGGCAAAAACCTGATTGTTTCTGCCGGTCAGCAGGCGAAAATCACGGCTCAATCTCTTGTTGATAATCAAAGCATTGCTAAGAATAAAAAATACTGGGGTGGCATTGCGGGCGGCAGTAACAAAGATAACCTCAATAAAGAAGAAACTCATCATATCTCTGATATCAACGCGAACGGACATTTGCTGCTGTCGGGAATGAATGGTGTCACTATTACCGGCAGTAAAGTGAGAGCACAACAGGGAGCTTATGTTGAAGCAAATGATGGGCAATTAATCATTGATAACGTGGTTAACAACTCCTATAAGAAAGTGAATGAAAGAACCGGTACGATATTTAACATCACCAAAAATTCGAACCAAGAACACAATACACAGCAGACCACGTCCAATAGTCAGCTGGTTTCCGATACCGACCTGAAATTACTCAGTAATAAAGATATCAATATCATTGGTAGTCTGGTGAAAAGTGCGGGTGAGCTGCAAATGAATACATCAGGCAACATCAATGTGCTGGCTTATGGTGAGCAGAATAGCCATCATCAGGAAAAGACCGATCTAAACTGGCAATATTACGCCCATGAAGCAGAAGACAAGCAGTACCGTGTCGGTATCGGCCTAGAGCACACGCGTGATGGTCAGAAAACCGATGTCACAACGCAGCGTCCATCAGAATTGAACGGTGGCAACCTCACCCTCAATGCAAGCGAAAATGTCACCGTCACCGGCTCCAAATTAGTGACGACACAAGGGGATGCCAAAGTCACCGGGAACAATATCAATTTACTCTCTGGGGAAAACAGGACATCAACCGAAAACTCACAAGTAAAAGGCCGTGGCGGTCTGTTCTTGACCGGTGGTATGGATAGGCTCGGTGGTGGTATTGAAGGTGGTTACGCAAGTCATGGCCAGTCCCAAAACCAAACCACGGCTGTAGTGTCAAAGACTCAAGTTACCGGCAATCTTGAATTGAATGCAACAGGAGAGTTAAAGCAGCAAGGCACTCAGCATCAGATCAATGGTGTTTATCAGGCCAATGCCGGGAGCATCAAAAATCTGGCGACAGAAAATACGGAATCAAACTCCACTAATCAGTTGCAGGTGGACAGTGAAATCAGTGGTTCAGCCGATTACAGTGCAACGACTCGTCCGGCAGAAAAAACAGCCAAAGCGGCCAGTGAGAAGAAATTGGATACTTCCATTGCCAAAATTGGCTTACCGAATGCCGGCCTTGAGTTAGCGGCCAAAGGCAACAGCCATTATACCGGCAATAGCCAGTCAAACGCAGTCGTCACTTCAATCCAGGCGGGTAACGTCAAAGTCACCACTAACGGTGATGTTTACGATCAAGGAACCCAATATCAAGCCAATACAGGAGACGTGTCACTGACAGCCGGCAGTCATACCAGTGAAGCCGCCTACAATCGTAAAGATAGCCATTCTTCTGACACCACTGGCAACGCCCGTCTGCGCGTTTACACCTCAACCGGCAGTGATATTTCCGTTAATGGCAAAGGTGATGGCAGTTATCAGGCAACCTCCAACAGCAGTGCTAATGCCGTGACCAGCGGGGTTCAGGCACAAAACGGTATTGATATCCAAGTGACCAGAGACGCCCGTTACCAAGGCACCTCCATGAATGCTGGCAGTGGCAGTACAAACATCAATGCGAAAGAAAATATCCAGTTTGATCAAGCCACTAACCGCAACGAGCAAAACCGTACAGGTCACAATGGAGAGATTTCTCTGACCGTGGGAACCAACCCGGATGGTAAGAATTTCAGTGCCAGCGCTGGCGGTGGTTATAACACTGACCAGCAGACCAGCACGACGGCTCAAACCAGTACCCTCACAGCGGGACAGGGTGTAAACCTGAATGCAGGCAATAATCTGGCACTGAAAGGTTCTGATGTCTCTGGTAAGCAAGTCGATTTAACTGCACAACGTGGGAAAATTGAACTGACTTCCGCTCAGGACACCATCAACAACAATGGCTGGAATGTTGGTCTCAAGGGCAAAGGGGGTATGTCCAGCAAGGCCCGAAACAATGAAAGCGGGGATAGCGCAGGAAGTGTCAATGCGGCAACTGACAATTCCACTGGCAGCAGTGAGGCTGGCAACAAAATCATCGATAACAAATATAACATTGGTGGTGAAGTGAAATTCGGTGTCAATCGTCTGGATACAATGACATACCATAACGGCCATGTGTCCGGCGGTAACGTCACGCTGACCAGCGGTGGCGATACTTCACTCAAAGGCACCAATGTTACTGCCGATCGCGTGACAGGTAATGTCGGCGGCAACCTCAATGTTGAAAGCCTTAAAGACAGTACACATAGCCTGAATGTCGGTCTGGATGCTGGTTTGGGTTACAGCAAAACAGTCAAAGGGGACGATAAAGCTACACTTCCTGTACCGACCGCCAATAGCAGTTCATCAGAAACAGCGCCTGAAACCGCAGCAGCAGATGGTAAAAAAGAGGTGCCGGGACTGAAAGACCAACTGACCGCCGCTTTCAAAGGTTACAGCGGTAAACTGAAAGGCAATTACGATACGCTAGACAGAGAAGCCACTGGTGAGCAATCCACCCTGACCGGTACTCACGGCGTTAATCTGGATGTTGCAGGAAAAACCTATTTAGTCGGTGGTAAAATTGACAGTGCACAAGGGACGGTATCAGTGAATACCCAGCAGATTGGGCATCAGCCTGTGACTGGATACGATAAGGGGAGAAACCTCGGTGTTAATCTGCCAGATTCCATGGTAGGTCTTGCCGGTGCTGCACAAAAAGATATTTTTTCCGGAAAAATTCCTTTCGTAAAAAATGAGAGCCACGATACAGCAACTCCTGCTACCCACAGTGGGATCAAAGGCCATCAATTAGATTAATCAGCATTTATTCGATTGTTCCTCAGTACGGTAGCCCATCATGCGGCTACCGTATTTGTTGCCTTTTCTGTTTTGCCTGTTACTCTTTTTCCACATACCCATTTAGCGCATAGCGCTAACATAATGAGTACACTAGGCAAAACCAGAATTAAGGGAATGTAATGCCAAGAGATTTTGTTCCATTTATTGCCCATTTGATTCGGGCTGCCCAGCGCTTCAATGATCGGATGGGAAGCCAGTTCGGTGCCGCCATTACTTATTTTTCATTTCTATCTCTCATCCCAATCTTGATGCTCTCTTTTGCCATCGCCGGTTTTGTACTGGCATCCAATCCTGATTTGCTGACAAGGTTGATCAATGGTATTGCTAACAGCATCAGTGACCCATCGCTGGCTAACACGCTGAAAAACAGTGTTGATACTGCGGTGAATCAAAGAACGACGGTTGGATTGACGGGTCTGGCAATCGCACTCTATTCAGGTGTGAACTGGGTAGGCAACTTACGCGAAGCCATCCTCGCCCAATCCCGCGATGTCTGGGAACGTCATCATGCAGAAAAAGAAAAAATCTACTCTCAGTATATCCGCGATTTTTTCTCCCTATTTGGTCTGCTGTTCGCATTGGTGATAACGCTTTCTCTGACCTCTATCGCCGGATCTGCTCAGGCAACCCTCGTTCATGCCTTTGGATTAGAAGGTATTGAATGGCTGCGCCCTGCATGGACACTGATAGGCATGACCATTTCCATTTCTGCCAATTATTTGTTATTTCTGTGGATATTGTGGATCTTACCCCGGCATCAACCTGAGCGGAAAGCGCTGTTTCAGGGCACCTTAATGGCCGCAATTGGGTTTGAGATCATTAAATATATTATGACGATCATGTTGCCAAAACTTGCCAGTTCACCTTCTGGCGCCGCCTTCGGCTCGGTCATTGGCTTGATGGCATTTTTCTATTTCTTTGCCCGTCTGACACTGTTTTGTGCTGCTTGGATTGCCACGGCAGAGAAAACATCATAACAAACCAAAAAAAGGAGTCATGTATGCCATTTGTAAACATCAGAATCACCCGCGAAGGTGCGACTGCCGAGCAGAAGAAGCAATTGATTGAAGGTGCAACCCAGCTGCTGGTGGATGTACTGGGTAAAAATCCGGCGACGACGTTTGTCATTATTGATGAAGTTGAAACGGATAACTGGGGCATTGGCGGTAAAAGTGTAACTGAAGTCAGGGCTGCTGCGAAAAAGTAGCCGACAATTGACGGATAGTATATCGATGTAAAGGGCGAATTTGCTCGCCCTTTTTGGGAAAATTTACTCATTTGGTACTGCATCATGTTTAAACCACAATCGAGGTTTCATGAAGGTAACGCCATAACGCATTTCCCTCTTTAAATTCAATGATGACAACAGACCAACGTGATTGGTTTATGCCATTCATGCAATGTGTTTCCCTGTATTGGCATACCACCGTATCGCCAGTATTAACCAGTGTCTTAATAGAATCGATTTCAATCTTTAAACTGGGTTTATAGCCTATATTCTGATGAAACAGCTCACTGACCTGAACAAAAAAAGCAATATGCCCACGGGTTGTAATCATGCTGAATTCAGGGCTGAAGCAAGAAAGCAGTTTTTCCAGAGACACAGCGCCTTTTTGCTGATCATTGGTAAATACGTCTTCTATCCATTGGTGAAGTTCCATGATGCTTTGATGCGCAATTAACTCTTTTTGGTTGTTCATACAGTCTCCCGACTCTTAGCCAGTTGGCGCAATTTTAACAGGGGCAATAAACCTGAAATTGCCGCAATAATAAAGGTGAGATGGTAAGCCGTTGCCGGAGTAGTTTGATGCTGCAATACATTAAAAATCATGGCAAAAATAGTGGCGCCAATACTAAAACATATCTGGCGATTGAGATTCCAGATCGTGCTGGCACGGGATAAATTCTCGCCTTCAAAATCCAGCATCGCCGTGGTTTGCGCGGTATTTGCGCCTATCCCCCCACCGATTCCCATCAAAAGGTATGCCATAATCAGAAGAGGCTGATCCTGAGGGGTATTTACAGTAACGAGTATGGCAATTCCTGCGGCATGTAAGACGAGACCGGCAAAGAACAAACGTACCGATCCCAACTGGTTATATATTCGGCCACAGATTAATATCGCACAGAAGGAACCGGCTGCATAAAAAAGCATCAGCAATCCGGCTTTCTCCGCAGACCAATTCAGTTCTTGTTGCAGATAGAAGATATTGAGCAGGTTCACTCCGGTAAATACACCGGGTACAGCGTAATAGACCCATATTGAAAAACGCATCCGGATGTTGGTCAGAATGTTTAAATCGAGTACCGGATTATTGATGCGGCGGTAATGGCGAACATAAAGTAAAGCAAACAAGACTCCTGTGATAACCAATATGTAAGGCACTAATTTAGTGCTTGCTTCAGCATAGAGCGACAAACCGAGTAAAAGAGAAGCCAGCGACAAACTTACCAAAAATAGACCACTCAAATCAGGTTTAGGAGCCGTTGTTTTTTCCGTTTTAATCCAAAGAAATGACAACAGAGCTGCGATAAGACTAAAAGGAATATTGCTGAAAAACACCCAATGCCAAGAGAAATGATCTACGATTATCCCCCCCACTCCCGGAGAGACTGCTGGGGCGATTAATGCGACCGCCATGATAATCGTTGAAATCTTTGCTCTTTCCTGTTTTTTAAACAGGCTCAAAGTCAGAGCCTGTCCAACAGGAATCAACAACCCTCCACCGAGACCTTGTATAAAACGGAATAGTGCCAGGCTGAAAAAATGCGTCGCCATACCCGCAAAGAACGCGGCTATTGAGAAAACCAACATGGATGCAGTCATGATTTGGCGGGTACCAAACCGACTTGCCAACCAGTTACTGATAGGAATAATGAGAGTCAATCCCAATAGGTAACTATTCGCAACCCAGGTCACTGTTGATTCCGAAACTGATAAATTACGTGCGATATCCGGTAAAGCTATAGCTGACATAAAAATGTTGATACAGTCTATAAAAAAACCAACCAGAAAAATTATTGCAATACGATAACGATAAGTCATTATGCCCTCCACTGCGGAGTTTAGGCTTTCTTGACCCGTTAAGACTATGAATATAAATTGAACATTCCGTTTAGCTGTAATTAACCATGATGAATAACCAATTAAACCGGATTCAAACCTTTATTGCTGTAGTGGATTGTGGATCATTCACACGGGCAGCAGAACGACTGTTGATCAGCAAAGCAATGACCAGCATTCACGTTAAGCGGCTGGAAGAGTCATTAAACATACCGTTATTGATTCGTAATTCCAGAGGAGTTGCGCTGACGGAAGCAGGTCAGTTTCTTTACAATGAATTTAGTGAAATTTTTATTAATATTCAGTCCAGCTTAGATAATGTGGCTGAACAGTATCTTTCACTTTCTGGCACCCTACATATCACATCAACAATCGAGTTCGGTGATCGGTTTCTCCTTCCTCTGATTGGCGAGTTCTGTAAGATACATCCGCAACTTAATGTCAGCTATGACGCTGGCTCTGCTCTTAATGACCTTATTTCAGACAGGCTGGATTTAGCCATCAGGTTGGGGGTATTGCGAGATTCTTCGCTTAAAAGTCGTAAAATTGCTGACTTTAAAATTTATATGGTGGCATCACCTGACTGGCTTGAAAAAAATAAACTGGAAACAGTCAATGATCTCAAGGATGTTGATTGGATTGCTAACAGTAATTTGCAAACACCTACACACTGGGAATTAAGTCACTCCACCTTACCGTCAATTGATATACGAGCCAAAGCCAGATTCAACGCCAACTCTTCGACCTCAATAAAAACAATGGCTATTGCGGGGTTCGGTGTGACTGTCTTACCCGAATGGATGATAGAAACCGAGCTGCAATCAGGCAATCTAGTGCGACTTTTTCCTGAATATTCACTGCCAAAACAGCCCGTCACAATCGTATACCCAAATGGACACCAGATTCAGCGTAAATGCCGAGTGTTTATTGATTACCTGATAGATAAACTCAAGTTATGATGTTTAGCTATCTCGCCGTAAACCGCATCACAAGGTCAAATAATAACCAGATTATTATCAAACCTAAAGCTACTCCGCCCCTTTTTTGATATCAGCATCTTGCTTGGTATCAATGGCTGGTGTTTCCGGCACGGGACCCGGCCGCATAATCTGGTTAAAACCGTTTCTGAGCTGATTCACATTAACGGCCGTTTCATCTTTTGGCTGCACCAGAATAAAGGAGATGTCCTGAGACAACATCTCTTTCAGTTTTTTGTTCAAAAGCGGTGGTGTCAGAGAAGATAAAAACGTCTGCCTTAAGCGTTGAAATTGCTCCGGTGCAATATCGACCACATTATTCTGCTGTGAAATCAGGCGCTGGTTAATCAATAGATCAGTATTTGTGCGGGCATAGACCGCAAAGAGCTGTTGCAGTTGAAGCCGTTTTTGAGCATACAGTTCATCAAATTGCTCTTGTGGCAGGCCATTCTCACGCAATGATGCCAGCTCAGAAGCCAGATAAAGTGTAGATTCTGTCAGCTTGTCCGAAGAAGTATCCATATTCAAGAAGCAATTTGCCCGCTGGTACAATATGCGACAATCCAGATCTAACTTCATGTCAGCCTGCTTTTCTTCCCGCCCCAATTGCAGGTAGCGATAAAGCGCTTCACGAGCCAAATCGTTTAACCAATACTGAAGCAGGGTCTGCGAATCGTTAATCGGTTGCCAGTTCAGGTTCCAGACTAAAGACAGCCGATCTTGTTGAGCTTTATCACTGACTACGCCAAGCGTTTCTGATTTCAGCGGCAACAACGTCGCAACGGCTACCGGTGTCTGCCGTTTTCCTTTTAATGGCGAAAACACCTGATTAATGCGCTCTGACAGTACCCGGCTGTCAACATGACCAGCAACATACAGCGTCATCGCATCTGGCGTGTACCATTGCCGATAAAATGCTTCAATTTTTTTGACATCTACAGGCATTGATACGCTCGCACCCGGATCATGATCGAGCAATGTCGAGCCTTGCAGCCGCATCCGCCACACAGGATCTTGTATATCTGCGGGTAAAGTCGCGACGGAATGATCGGTCGCTTTCATCGCCTGTGCCAAGGTTTCTGGCGTAAAAACCGCACCACCCGCAATATCCGACAGCCATACCAGTGCATCTTTCAGTAAATCAGGGCGGTTATTTGGCAGGCTGAGGCTATAAAGCGTGAAATCATATGAAACAATGGCAGGAGGAAGGGGATTTTTGCTATCAATCGCGTTGCGCCATAGATTTTCCAGTTTTTGCGATGACAAATCTTTGCTGCTGAACAATACGACTTTTGGAATAAGGTAGGTGTAGCCGTGTTGTTGCGTTTTCTCTGCCAGTGAACCGGTTTTCACGATTAAACGCAGTTGTATCCTGTCATTGGGACGCTGTGGAGTTTGCAGGGCTTGCCAACTGAATCCATTTTCAAGTTTACCTTGTTGCCAAGCCGGATCAGGCTGCAAAATCTCTGCCTGTGCTAAATAAGACGTAGCCAGAATGGCGCCACCAATAAGATACCCGATTTTCTTGCCCTGCATTCTCACTTACCCCTACCTATTTAGTTTTATCCTTGTTATCCCTGGCTTCACCTGCCACAGTTTAACTATTCATGCCAAACCATTAATGCCCACTACTAATCAACAAGGCTTCATTTTAATCGCAGTTTCTGCTTATCAATCTGACGATTATAGCCTTTAACCAGTAACCCCAATTCATCATCCTGATGGTTTTTGGGACAAAGTATGGGCGCAGTCGGCTGTTCTTCATTCAGAGCACGCGCAACATCGCGTAGTGGATGGATGATAATGCGATTCACGCACCAACTTATCGCCACCGTAAGAATAAGTGCGAGTAGTAAATAGGTGGTCAACATTAATGCAAGTGTATTCAAGGCAAATCGGTATACTCGGTTAGAATCGACCTGCAAGATCAGGTATCCCTGTGACGCTTCGGTTTGCGGGGTAATACCATAGATATGCAAAGGGATCTGTACCTCAACGGGAATACCAAAAATCTGCTTTGCCAATTCGGGTATAGGGCGATAAGTCGCGAAATCCAAGCTCATCACCCGGGCATTATTCGGTGATACCACATCAGCCCGCCCCAGAATGCCTGATGTCTTTAACCCAATCAACAGCGTTTTCGCTTTATTGAGGTCTGAATTCAGCAGCGCTTCTGCCAGAGGAACTTGAACCTGTGCAGCCGCATTATTGAGCTGGCTGATATAATCATCTTTCCGCTGCTGTAACAGGTGTGATAACTGGATAGTAATGAAAATGGCAATAGTTATCAAAGCGACTCCTGTCACTGCGGCCATTTGTTTAATAGTTAATGAACGTTTGACACGCAATTTCATCTTATCCAAACTAATACCTGCAAAAAATACGAGCTATCACACCTTAATAATGTGACTGAGTATACTTGATTTTTCTGGCGGTCGTCTTATTTTGATGAGTTCAAAACAGAAGAATGACCGCAACATAACGTTTATGTTTAATAACGTTTGCATTATCCATATCATATCCACGTTATATCACGGTCAAAGACGATTATCTGGATGAATTTTCGTCCTGTTCAATTGCAAAACAGGCGACCAGTTGCTCGTCATATTTCCTTAGCTTAGGCTGGAATTGCGTACAGTGACCAAATGCGCGACGGCAACGGGCGGCAAAGGCGCAACCCGGAGGCGGATTCATCGGGCTTGGCAATTCCCCTGTCAGCTTGATGCGCTCACGACGCAGTGCCGGATTCAGACGAGGTGTCGCAGACAGCAACGCCTGTGTATAAGGGTGACGAGGATTATTGAAAATCTGGTCCTTACTGCCTTTTTCAACACAACGCCCCAAATACATCACCATGACTTCATCAGCGATATGTTCAACCACCGAGAGATCATGAGAAATAAACACGTAAGACAACCCCAGATCCTGCTGTAAATCCATCATCAGGTTCAAGACCTGCGCCCGCACCGAAACATCCAGCGCAGAAACCGGTTCATCGGCAATCAACACATCCGGATTTAACATCAATCCACGGGCGATGGCAATGCGCTGACGCTGGCCACCGGAGAACATGTGCGGATAACGCTGATAATATTCCGGTTTTAATCCCACTTTTTCCATCATCTTCAACACTTGTTCCTTGCGTTCCGCTGCGGCGAGCGACGTGTTGATCAGCAACGGCTCTTCCAGTATCTGACCCACTTTTTTGCGCGGATTCAAAGAGGCATAAGGGTTTTGGAAGACGATCTGGATTTTCTGGCGCCGCAATTTTTCTGCTTGTTTATCTGGCACCAATAAATCCTGTCCCTGATAATAAAGCTCACCCTCCGTCGGTTTTTCAATCATGGTCAGCAGGCGGCCAAGTGTGGATTTGCCACAGCCAGATTCCCCTACCACCGCCAGCGTCTTGCCTTTTTCCAGCTCGAATGAAACACCATCCAGCGCTTTAACCATGCGCTCAGGCGCAAACATCCCTGTCTTCACCGGATAATATTTCTTTAACTCGGTGGCTTTGAGTAAAGGGGCAGTGGCCTTTTCCTGTTCGCGCCTGTTTTGATTACGAATGTTTTGCTCACTCATACTGTCGGTCTCCCCTCATCATCCAGCGGCATATGACATTTAACCTGACTTTCCCCAACTGTTTTCAATGCTGGCTCTACCTGACGGCAATGTTCATTCGCATAGGGGCAACGGGGATTGAGCAGACACCCTGTCGGGCGGTCATATTTGCCCGGAACCACACCGGGCAACGACGCCAGACGGGATTTATCCGTCGAAAATTCCGGCAACGCCCGTAATAATGCCTGTGTGTAAGGATGACGGGGCGCACGGAAGATTTCAGTTGCCTTGCCCGCTTCCACTACCTGCCCGCCATACATCACGATGATATGATGAGCCGCTTCCGCCACTAACGCTAAGTCATGCGTGATCAAGACCAGCGCCATGTTTTCCTGCTGTTGCAACTCCAGCAGCAATTCGATGATTTGTGCCTGAATAGTTACATCCAGTGCCGTCGTAGGTTCATCGGCAATCAGCAGCTTAGGACGACAGGCAATCGCCATAGCAATCATGACGCGCTGGCTCATCCCACCAGACAATTGGTGTGGATAGACATCCAGACGGGAAGCCGGATCAGGAATACCCACCAGCGTCAACAAATCAACCGCCCGCTGGTAACGGGTTTTGCGACTCCCCCCCTGATGTACTTTAAGCGCTTCTATAATCTGAAATCCCACGGTATAGCACGGATTTAAGCTGGTCATCGGATCTTGGAAGATCATAGCCACTTCCGCACCGACCAACTGGCGACGCTCTTTCTCAGAAATTTTTGTCAGATCACGGCCATTGAATTCCAGTTTTTCTGCCATGACCCTGCCCGGATAATCAACCAACCCCATAATTGCCAGTGAACTGACGGACTTACCTGAGCCGGATTCTCCAACAACCCCGACAACCTGTCCCTGCTCCACACTGTAGCTGATACGGTCAACGGCGCGGAATGGCGCATTTTCTTCACCGAAGTGCACCGATAATTGATCTACATTCAACAATGCCATTTCAATACCCCTACTGCTTGAGCTTAGGATCGAGTGCGTCACGCAGCCCATCCCCCATCAGGTTAAATGCCAATACGGTCAGCAGGATAGCCAGCCCCGGGAAGGTCACGACCCACCACGCGCTCTGGGCAAACTGCAAGACATCGGCCAGCATGGTTCCCCATTCTGGTGTGGGTGGCTGCGCCCCCATGCCCAAAAACCCCAAGGCGGCCATGTCGAGAATGGCATTTGAAAAACCTAATGATGCCTGCACAATCAAGGGAGCAAGACAGTTTGGCAGGATATTGATGAACATCTGACGTATGGCTCCTGCACCCGCCACTTGTGAAGCCATTACATAATCTCGGTTCACTTCAACCAGTACCGCCGCCCTTGTCAGACGAATATAGTGAGGCAAGGCGACGAAAGTCAGCGCCAGTGAAGCATTGACAATCGACGGACCAAAAATAGCAACCAGTACCAATGCCAATAGTAAGCTTGGCAATGCCAGCATGATATCGACAATACGCATGATGATCGTATCGACAAGGCCGCCGAAATAACCGGCCAATACCCCCAATATGATGCCCATCACCAGCGACATCACCACAACCAGGCAGCCAACCAGCAAAGAGAGGCGTGCGCCATACATCAGACGGGATAAAATGTCGCGCCCCACATCGTCAGTACCGAGGATAAACTGCCAGCTTCCTCCGTCCTGCCATATCGGTGGAACTAACAGAGAGTCACGGAACTGCTCTGCCGGGCCGTGGGGTGCCAACACATTCGCCAATAGCGCCACTAGCAGCATCAGGACAATATAGGCAAAACCAACGACCGCACCCTTGTTACGCTTAAAATAATGCCAGAACTCCTGTATCGGCGTCATCAATTTCGGCGCACCGGATACCGCTGGCTCAGTAGTTTGAGTCATCACGTGCTCCTTATTTCTTATGACGGATACGTGGGTTGACGACGCCATACAGCAAATCAACCACAAGGTTGACCAGAATAATCATGGTCGCCACTAGCAATACTCCCCCCTGCACCACCGGATAATCACGACGCTGAAGGGCATCGATCAACCAGCGTCCCAGCCCCGGCCATGAAAAAATGGTTTCTGTCAGAATGGCACCTGCCAGCATAATCCCCACTTGCAGGCCGATGACAGTGACGACTGGCAGCAAGGCATTACGCAGAGCATGGATAATAATGACACGCATACGGCTCAAGCCTTTTGCGCGGGCGGTACGGATATAGTCTTCCCCCAACACTTCCAACATCGCGGAACGGGTCATGCGCACAATCACAGCCAGTGGGATCGTCCCCAGCACAACCGCAGGCAGGAGCATATGCATCACAGCATCAATAAAGTCGCCCTCTTCGCCCCAGAACAGAGTATCAATCAGCATGAATCCCGTCAGCGGGTAACTATCATCAAGAAATACGCTGTCGCTTATCCGGCCGGAAACAGGAGTTAAATTCCATTGAACGGATACCAACATAATGAGCATGATCCCCCACCAGAAAATCGGCATGGAATAGCCCGTCAGTGATACCCCGACAGCCGTATGATCAAAAACAGATCCACGCTTGACCGCTGCCAGTACGCCGACCGGAATACCAACAGAGATCGCAAGTAACATGGCGCAGACCCCTAACTCTAATGTCGCTTTGAATCGGGGCACAAACTCGTCCCACACAGGAATGCGGCTTTTTAGAGAAATGCCCAAATCACCATGAAATATGCCATTAATATAATGAAAATATTGCTCCCAGAGAGGTTTATCCAACCCCATAGCAGCCATCAATTCGGCATGACGCTCAGCAGAAACACCGCGTTCTCCCGCCATAATCAGCACCGGATCGCCGGGGATCATGTGTACAAAAGCGAAAGTTAGCAGTGTAATACCAATAAACGTAGGAATTACCATTCCCAAACGTCGGAGGATAAATTGCAGCATATCCTGGGTTCTCTTTTTAATTACCAGTTACAGCTCTCAGGCTGTTTGGTGTAATACAAGGGTCAACTTGCCTGTCAGAGAAGCGAAACCATCCCCACAGAACAATCTGGGGGATGGTTAATCACAACAAATCAAGAGCAGGATTAGTCGAGAGTCACGTTGTAAAAGAGGTGCCTACCAAGCGGATCAACCAAATAGCCTTTCACTTCCTTACGGATTGGTTCATAAACCGTGGAGTGGGCAACGATCAATGCGGGTACTTGCTCATGCATTACAACCTGTGCCTGTTTGTAAAGCGCTGTACGTTTGGCATTGTCAGCCGTTTCACGGGCTGGCTTGATAACGTCCTCAAATGGCTTGTAACACCATTTCGAATAGTTAGAGCCTTTCTCTTTGGCCGCACAGCTAAACAGAGTGCCGAAGAAGTTATCGGGATCACCATTATCCCCCGTCCATCCCATCATCACCGTCTGCGGTTCACCATCTTTAGCGCGTTTCAGATATTCTCCCCACTCATAACTGACGATCTTGGCTTTGATGCCAATTTTCGCCCAGTCAGCCTGAATCATTTCGGCCATACGACGGGCATTCGGGTTATACGGACGCTGTACTGGCATTGCCCACAAATCCGTTTCAAAACCATTCGGGAAGCCGGCTTCTTTCAGCAGTTCCTTCGCTTTAGCGGGATCATAGGCATAATCTTTGATGTCATCGTCATAGCTCCACATGGTCGGTGGGATCAGGTTTTTCGCTTTTTGCCCAGCGCCCTGATAGACCGCATCGATGATGGCATCTTTGTTCACCGCCATCGCCAGCGCCTGACGAACCTTAAGGTTATCCATCGGTTTTTTATCGACATTGAAAGAGAGATAACCCACGTTCATGCCAGCCTGCTCCTTCAGAACAATATTTTTGTCCTGCTTCATACGGGAAATGTCGGCAGGGTTTGGATACGGCATGACCTGACATTCGTTTTTCTGCAATTTGGCATAACGTACAGAGGCATCAGGCGTAATGGAGAACACCAGGCGATCAATTTTCGCCGGGCCTTCCCAGTAATCCTTGAATGCTTTATAAAGAATGCGGGAGTCTTTCTGATATTGCTGCAATTGGAACGGGCCTGTGCCAATCGGATCTAAGTCAACTTTCTCCGGTGTTCCCGCCTTCATCATCACATCAGCGTACTCTTTGGACAGAACCGAGGCAAAATCCATCGCAAGGTCGGCAAGGAAAGGCGCTTCAGGGCGGGATAACACAAAACGGATGGTGTAATCATCAACTTTTTCTATTTTGCTGATGATGTTATCCAGATCCATGCCAATAAAATATTCGTAGCTGCCACCTGAAACTTTGTGGTACGGATGATTTTTATCTTTCTGGCGCATAAAAGTAAAAATCACATCATCAGCGTTGAAATCGCGAGTTGGCTTGAATTCCTTAGTGCTATGCCATTTCACGCCCTTGCGCAAATAGAAAGTATAGGCTTTGCCATCATCACTCACATCCCAGCGTTCAGCCAAACTGGGAATGACATTTGTCGTACCTGCCTTGAAATCCACCAAGCGGTTGTAGATCTGTCTGGAAGTTGCATCATAAGTTGTGCCGGAAGTGAATAACTGTGGATTAAAACCTTCTGGAGAACCCTCAGAGCAATAAACCAGTGTCTTTGCCTGAACACTTGCTGTTACTGCTAACGCAACGAGGCCAATGCCCAGTTTCAGTAAACTGAACTTTTTCTTACTGGAGGTTGCCATTACTTAAACTCCGTTTGTGATGTTTATCGTGTCTTGGCCAAGTCCAGCGTTTCCACCTAAATGATGCCGTCCCGACCCGCGTTATTGTTGTTCGTTTATCAATTAACCAATTGTTATGCTTGACGTCAACATAATCACATATAACACTGGCAACATTAAAAAAACATAAAATAAAAAAATAATTAACACTTGCGATGTAAAAATATGACAGTCGGCATATTTAACAGATAAAACCACTGAAAATATCGGATATATAAAGAATTAATTTCTATTGGCGATAATTTGAAATTTGTGACTGAATACTTAAAAAATGAACAATCTGCCTTATGAAAAAGACGGGACAATATAAGATGCGGGTACGGATAGAAAAGAAGAAATGTTTTAAATTTAACCAATTAATATAAAAATAATCGTGTTATTCATTAAAGAAACACTTTATTGAGTAAATTTAATTTATGAACAAGGAGAAAGATAATGAATTATCGAATCAGGGAAATTCAGTTCCTGAGCGAATTACCGACAGTTTCAGAGATGAAATCCAGATAGATGAACAATTTTATCAAACCGACCGTGATATAACGTCGATGTTTAAAATAGGGATCAAGGAATGAGTTAACGCCGAGTTTTTATTTAGCACATACGAAAAAACCCCGCTCAAAGAGCGGGGTTTCTGAATGCTGGTCGGCGAGAGAGGATTCGAACCTCCGACCCACTGGTCCCAAACCAGTTGCGCTACCAAGCTGCGCTACTCGCCGAAAACGAAGCGCATCTTACTGCCAGCGCCGTAAACCGTCAATATCTTTTTAAAGATAAGTGTTTAATTGATGATAAACCAACCAGAACACGCACAATGCAATATCATCAGTGACACTTAGTGGCGATAAAAAACATCGACAAGCAAAAAAAAGCCTCACCACAACGGGCGAGGCTTTTAATCAAACAATGCAGCAATATTTACTGGAGCAATGAAATATCTGCCACGCGCAAGAACAACTCACGCAATTCACTCAACAGTGTCAGGCGATTAATTCTGACTTGTTGATCTTCATCCATCACCATCACGTTGTCGAAGAACGCATCCACCACTTCACGCAGAGAAGCCAGTTCAACCAGCGCATCCTGATAGTTGCCTTCCGCAAACAGAGGAGCCAGCTTATCTTTCAACACCACAAGATGGGTCGCCAGTTGGATCTCTTCTGCGGCTTTCAATACAGAAGCAAGAACACAGTCATTCAACTTCTCTTCTGACTTCGCCAGAATGTTGGAAACACGCTTATTAGCGGCTGCCAGTGAAACCGCTTCATCCAGTGTGCGGAAATGCGTTACCGCTTTCATTCGGGCATCAAAATCTGCCGGTTGAGTCGGACGACGCGCCAGCACTGCCTGAATAGCATCAACGCTGTAACCCTGCTCCTGATACCAAGTGCGGAAACGGCCGAGCATGAACTCAACCACATCATCCACCACGTTTTCATTGGTCAGTTTGTCACCATACAAACGCACGGCTTCTTCTGCCAAGGTCTGGAGATCAAGCGGCAGTTTTTTCTCAACGATAATACGCAGAACACCCAGTGCCGCACGACGCAGTGCAAATGGATCTTTATCCCCTTTCGGATGTTGACCAATACCGAAGATACCAGCAAGGGTATCCATTTTATCGGCAATCGCCACAGCACAGGAAACGGCCGTGGATGGCAACTCATCGCCAGAGAAACGCGGCTGATACTGTTCATTCAGTGCCAGAGCCACATCTTCCGCTTCACCATCATGGCGAGCGTAGTGCATTCCCATCACGCCCTGAGTGTCCGTGAACTCAAATACCATGTTGGTCATCAGATCACATTTGGACAACAGACCCGCGCGGGTCGCATGAGTGACATCTGCACCGATTTTTTCGGCAATCCAGCCAGCCAGAGCCTGAATACGATCCGTTTTGTCACGCAGTGTACCCAGCTGCTTCTGGAACAGTACCGTTTCCAGACGCAACAGATTATCTTCCAAACGCTGCTTGCGGTCAGTCTTAAAGAAGAATTCCGCATCTGCCAACCGTGGGCGCACCACTTTTTCGTTACCCGAAATGATCTGCTGTGGATCAGACGATTCAATATTGGCAACAAAAATAAAGTTTGCCATCAATTTGCCGGATTTATCGTAAACCGGGAAATATTTCTGATCGCCTTTCATGGTGTAAACCAGCGCTTCGGCAGGCACTTCAAGGAATTTCTCTTCGAATTTCGCTGTCAGAACCACTGGCCATTCCACCAAAGAAGTCACTTCTTCCAGCAGGCTGTCGGTCAGATCTGCCACACCGCCAAGCTGCATCGCTGCCTGCTCTGCATCACGTTTGATCAACGCTTTACGTGCATAATAATCCGCAATAACACGGCCACGTTCCTGCAAAATCGTCGGGTATTGCTCTGCATTATCAATCGCAAACTCCGCCTCGCCCATAAAGCGATGACCACGGATAATACGATCAGATTTGATGCCCAGAATTTCACCGTCAATCACGTCACTGCCCAGCAGCATCGTGACCGTATGCACAGGGCGGACAAACTGGGTTTCTTTATCGCCCCAGCGCATCAGTTTAGGGATCGGTAGCTTGCCCAACGAACTGCTCACCATATCCGCCAGCAGTTCTTTCGCTTCACGGCCTTTAACCTGCGCACGATAAAGCAGCCATTCGCCTTTATCCGTTACCATGCGCTCGGCTTGATCAACTGTGATACCACAGCCACGCGCCCAGCCTTCCGCGGCTTTAGTTGGCTTGCCTTCCGCATCAAATGCCTGAGCAATAGCCGGGCCACGTTTTTCCACTTCGCGATCAGCCTGTGCCACAGCCAGATTTGCCACTTTCAGTGCCAGACGACGAGGGGCTGCAAACCAGCTAATTTCACCATGACCCAGATTGGCGTTTTTCAGTTCTGCTTCAAAATTGGCCGCAAAGGACTCAGCCAGCGAGCGCAGCGCCTTTGGTGGCAACTCTTCTGTGCCGATTTCCACAAGGAAAGTCTGTTGAATCATGATGGCCTCTCAATTCTTCTTACACATAGGGAAGCCAAGCGCCTCGCGGGAGGCATAATATGCTTCAGCAACCGATTTGGTCAGGGTACGAATACGCAGAATATAGCGCTGACGTTCAGTCACGGAGATCGCTTTACGAGCATCCAGCAAATTGAAGGTATGGCCGGCTTTCAAAATACGCTCATAAGCTGGCAGTGGCAGTGGTGCTTCCAACGCCAACAGCTCCTGTGCTTCTTTTTCATACTGTTCAAAGCAAGTGAACAGGAAATCCACATCAGCGTGTTCGAAATTATAGGTAGACTGTTCAACTTCATTCTGGTGATAAATATCACCATAAGTCGTTTTACCCAGTGGGCCATCGCTCCACACCAGATCGTAAACGCTGTCCACGCCCTGAATATACATCGCGAGACGTTCCAGACCGTAAGTGACTTCACCAGTAACTGGTTTGCACTCAAGACCACCGACTTGCTGGAAGTAAGTGAACTGAGTCACTTCCATACCGTTCAGCCAAACTTCCCAACCCAGCCCCCATGCGCCCAGCGTTGGGTTTTCCCAGTTGTCTTCAACAAAACGGATATCGTGAACGGTAGGGTCGAGCCCCAACGCTTTCAACGAACCAAGATAAAGCTCCTGAATGTTGTCCGGAGATGGCTTGATGATGACCTGAAACTGGTAATAGTGCTGAAGGCGATTCGGGTTTTCACCGTAACGACCGTCAGTTGGACGACGGGAAGGTTGCACATAAGCTGCCGCAATGGGTTCTGGCCCTAAAGCGCGCAGGCAGGTCATAGGGTGAGAAGTTCCTGCGCCGACTTCCATATCCAGTGGTTGGACAATGGTACAGCCTTGACGCGCCCAGTAATCCTGCAATGTCAGGATGAGCCCCTGAAAGGTTTTGGTATCAAACTTTTGCATGTTGAATCCACACGCGATACATCACGCGATACATATGAATTTAAACGAAAGCGGTCAGTATACCCTTTGACCGTAAGATATACAGCACTGATCACCCGCCAATTTTGCCGCAGTATAAAAAAATCTTATCCGAGCCTCTTTACTTGTATATTTATACAGTTAATATAAGTTCAATTATTCACCATCGTCTGTGGGAGTAAAAATATGGAATTTATCAACAAGGAAAGTATTCGCTGTGGTTGGGTCACCGCCGATCCGGATTATCTTGCCTATCACGATAATGAGTGGGGCAAGCCACTGAAGAATAGCCAGCAGCTCTTTGAACTGCTCTGCCTTGAAGGGCAGCAAGCGGGGTTATCATGGCTGACGATTCTAAAAAAACGGCAGGGCTACCGGAAATGCTTCCATCAATTTGATCCGGTCAAAATCGCCGGCATGGATGAAAACGATGTCGAACAACTGCTCAAAGATCCTGCTATTGTGCGCAATCGTACCAAAATCAATGCCATTATCCACAATGCCCGTATTTACCTGCAAATGGCCGATCAAGGAGAGGATTTCAGTTCATTTATCTGGCATTTTGTTGATGATTCCCCACTCATTAATCACTGGAAATCACGGACAGACGTTCCTGTCAGAACCCCCATTTCTGATGACCTGTCAAATGCACTGAAAAAACGGGGTTTCAAATTTATTGGCAGCACAACCTGCTATGCGTTTATGCAAGCGGCAGGTTTAGTCAATGATCACCTCACGAGTTGCCTGTGCCGAAAAATTGAAATCAATGCATAAAGATAGGTGATAAATTTACTTTAAAATATAAAGCTGGAGAAATTCAAAAGACCCAGTGTTTAAATTCAATGAATATTCAATGAATCATCATATTATAATATATAACAACACAGAGAACAGACTTTACCCCATTGCGCCCCAATAAGGGGCGGGGTATGGTGTCCCCTTCTCCTATAAAACAACAGACGCAAACGCCGTTATGAAATTTTCTCAATTCGGAAACAAATTCACACAAGATTCAGGAATTACCCGCCTGATGAATGATCTCAACCAAGGCCTGAGAACACCTGGCACCATTATGCTAGGTGGTGGCAATCCTGCCCATATTCCTGAAATGGATGATTATTTCCAGCAGATATTGGCTGATCTGGTGTCAAGCGGCCAATTGACCGAAACCCTGTGCAACTATGATGGACCACAAGGGAAAAATACGCTGATAGCGGCATTGGCCCAAGAGTTACAGGAAAAGCTCGGTTGGGAGATCCATCCACAAAATATCGCATTGACCAACGGCAGCCAAAGCGCCTTTTTCTACCTGTTCAATCTACTGGCTGGCCGCAGTGAAGATGGCTCGATGAAGCGAGTTTTATTCCCTCTTGCACCTGAATACATCGGCTATTCCGATTCTGGTCTGGATGAAGGGCTGTTTGTCGCCAATAAACCAAATATTGAGTTGCTGCCCAATGGCCAATTCAAGTATCGGGTCGATTTCGATCACCTGAATATTTCCGAAGATATCAGCCTGATTTGCGTCTCCCGTCCAACCAACCCTACCGGTAATGTCATTACTGACGAAGAGTTACTGCGCTTAGATGGGCTAGCTCAACAACATCAGATCCCGCTGTTAATCGACAATGCCTATGGTGTACCGTTCCCCGGAATTATCTTCAATGACGCGACACCACTGTGGAATCCCAATATTATCCTGTGCATGAGCCTGTCCAAACTTGGCCTGCCGGGTTCCCGCTGCGGGATTATCATCGCTAATGAAAAAATCATCAGTGCCGTCAGTAATATGAATGGTGTTATTAGCCTCGCACCGGGCGGTGTAGGCCCCGCTATCGCGTTGGAAATGATCAGACGCAATGATTTATTCCGCCTGTCTCAAAATGTCATCCAGCCATTTTATAAAACGCGGGTAGACAACGTGATTGAGATCATTCGTCGCCATATGTCAGAAGATCTCTGCCTTATCCATAAGCCGGAAGGTGCAATATTCCTCTGGCTCTGGTTCAAAAACCTGCCAATCACCACGGAAGTGCTTTATCAGCGTTTGAAGAAACGGAAAGTGTTAATGGTGCCGGGTCATTTCTTTTTCCCAGGTCTGGAGCACAACTGGCCGCATGCCCACCAATGTATGCGCATGAACTATGTACCTGATTTGGAAAAGATCGAAGAGGGCATTCGCATTCTGTCGGAAGAGATTGAGATCGCACATAGAGAAGCGACCCGCTGATTTGGGCACAAAAAAAAGCTCCCTCATTTAGGGGGAGGGAGCAAGATGATAACGAGGACTTTTACCTGTGAACAGGACAGTAGTTATTAGAATCCAAAAAGAATTCTTCACACACAATTAGGAAAGGAAAACAATCCCTGTTTATACTCTTTCCCTGAACTGAGTCTATTTAATCAGAAAAGTAAGAATCTAATAACTTGAATAAGAAAGTTTTTTTTGCCTTAAATTGCCTTTACTATGTGAAATTGAGACGATTGAGCCATATTGTGTGATCTAAAGCACATTTAATGAATCAAGAAAATTTCCTTAATTATTCAAAATCATTTTTAAACATCACATCGCCTAGAAAATAATCGCCAATATTTGAGGTAACATAATCATCAAAAACATCACCAGTGGATAAACCATCGTATACCCGTCGTCATTGAAGATGCTTGATTTTTCATTTGTATCAGATCATGATTGCGCCCATGAAAATTAATCTAACAGATGCCCAAAAAGACGCCCTCGAATTGATGCATGATACGACTCGCGATGGACGAGTACGTGACCGCATCAAGGCCGTGCTTTTGGCCTCAGAAGGCTGGACTGCCCAGATGATTGCTCAGGCTTTGCGGATCCATGAAAGTACGGTGAGCCGCCATCTGAAAGATTACTTCTCTGAGGAAAAACTCGCCCCTGAAAATGGGGGCTCTGAAAGCCGTTTGTCTGCCGAACAAACAACAGAATTAGTTGAGTATCTGATGGCAAATTTGATGCACACTACCGCACAAATTGTGGCCTATGTTCGGGCACGATGGCAGGTGACTTTCACTGTCGCAGGAATGACGAAATGGCTTCACCGTCAAGGTTTCAGCTACAAGAAGCCAATGGGTGCTCCGCATAAATTTGATGCGGATAAACAGCAACAGTTTATTGAAACCTACAACGCGCTGAAAGAAGAATGTGGCCAGAATGCGCCTATTTTATTTATTGATGCGGTTCACCCGACCCTGTCCACAAAATTAAGTTATGGCTGGATGAAGAGCGGGCGGAAGCACGTCAAAGTGGTTGAAACCACAGGCAGTCGTACTCGACTCAACATCATGGGTGCCCTTAATTTACAACGGATTGAAGAGACTATTGTTCGTGAATATCCGACGATTAACGCGAAAAATGTCGTCCTTTTTTTCGGCTCAATCCGGGAAACCTATCCACTTTCGCAAAAAATCCACATTATTCTGGATGGTGCGGGTTATCACCGTTCCGGAGTCGTCCAATTTTTTGCCGAGGTTTTGAATATTGAGTTGCACTACCTGCCGCCTTACAGCCCTAATCTCAACCCGATTGAGCGATTATGGAAGTATGTGAATGAGCAGGTACGAAACAATGTCTATTTTCCGGATACCAAAACATTCCGTGAAACGCTGCGCCACTTTTTTCATGTCACATTGCCAGAAAAAGCGAAAGAACTCACCACTCGGTTGACTGATAACTTCCAGATTTTAAAACCCGCATCTTCAAGTTAATTGCGTATATACGATTTGGAAAAGACTTTACTTGTTTAATAAAAAAATTGGTTTAGCCAAACATTCATTAAATATAAATAAATAGTTTAAATCGATATTAAATTGAATAATTTATTCGTATTGTTAATGAATTATTCAATAATTTGCCTTTATGCTTACATTTAAACAAACATGAAAGTGGAATTTAAATTTCCGTCACAAAAAATCGTTAAGTTTAACGATAAATGCTATAGCAAACTGAGTATTACCTGACTATAGTAAATAGTATCGAAGGTTTATTTTCATGCTTTGAAAAAAACAATGTTAAAGCGCACATAAAGCATCTGAGCATCCACAAATTAACTCACTGAGATCATGGAAACGATGAAGAACCATAAAATGCTTCTATTGTTGTGTACCACACTGGGATGGTCACTTATCACTGGCTGCTCCAGCATAATGACCCACAGCGGGCCTTATCAAGGTTATTACTCTGGAGCAAAAGCCAGCATTGGCATGCTGAAAGATGACAGTACTGGGTGGGTCATGAAACCGTTACTTGCCGTAGATCTCCCGTTCTCTGCCTTTCTGGATACGCTCCTGTTCCCCTATGATTATACCCGTTCCAGCAAAGACCAAGCTGAACACTCACCTAAGCATCGCCTTGAAAAACTGGAACAACGCTCAACTGCCACAGCAACAGCTCCAGAAAATACGAACAGTGAAACATAGCTATTCCCCCACATCAGTGATGCCAGTTTCGACAACCAAAATTTGCCGATAACCATCAATATCACGCATGAAAGCCACATATCGGTCATCCGGTGATATCACAATCGCATCCGCAGAAGGTGCATCATCAGTACGTGCTGTCAGCCGATGCATTTCGCCATTTTGGCTATCACAGAGCATGATACTGTTGTCACAAACAAAGGCGATGAATCGGCCACGTCTGTCCCAGTTAAATGCCGACTGTATGTGATGTGTACTGTGAGTGATCTGCACTGGCACGCCACCATTTGGCGAGATGTACCATAACTGAACGATACCCGCTTCGTCTTTCATCAGAAAGCCGATTTTGCTGCCATCCGGTGATGTTCTCAGCCAGTGTCGGGGAACATTTACCACTCCCGGCCAGCGATTTTGATGGGTAAAAGTTAAACGGCGCTGTTTCACACCTGCTGGTGGTGCTGGCAGTGTGGTTTCTGTTCCTGCCAAAGGCTGTTTGCCCTCAATGGCATAATCCTCATTATTATCCGGTAAATCAACGAGATAAATTTCGGGTATCTTTTCACCGTTCTCAGCACAGGTATCACCAATAAAAGCCAGCGCCCAACGCTGCCACTGACCATTTTCTTTGGGATATCCCCGCTGCCCAATCCAGCCTTCTTCATAAGCCCGATTGATCTCATCACTGCCAGAACGTGGCTGCGGTGTTGTACGGCTGACAATAACTGAAAAATAACTACCATCATATTCTCTGGGATGTTTTTTCGGTGGAATGACTGCTCTCAGAGGAATAGCCACGGCAACATTGCGTAAATCAAGCGCGGGATCTCGTTCATGCATCACATGGTCGTTATAAGTAAAACTCAAACGGTTACCATCAGGGCTGAAAACGTGAACATGCGTACCACCGCGCAGAGCGCCGGATGTATAAGGTGGAGTAATATCCAGCGCCTCAATGTTGACGGCTACATTTGGCTGGGCATCAGAGACAATCACGCCTCGGCGATGATGAAAATCATACTGCCACTGCGTATCTGGCTTTTCTGGGCCGTGGATGAACGCATAGCGAACAGGCTCCTGTGGATTTACCGTCACAACGCCAACATGCGCGTCATCCTGCGCCTGATAAATCACTTTTACCTGCCTACTGCCGACATGAATTTTTTCTATCGTGAGACCCGTAAAAGACGCACCACTGGGGCGAACGTCGTATACCAGCCATTGACTATCAGGAGTCCAGATATTTATATTAGTTATCTGATGGCTACGGTTGTCGAATGTAATCTGGCGTTCCTTAAAGACCATTTTTCTACCTTATTTTGCGGAGTTTCGCATAATAAAAACTAATCTTATGTAAATATGGCTAAAAAATTTCAGTCGAGACGTTATTATTTCAACATTACACTTTAACTTTACTTCTACATTATTCCATTTGATCAAACTTATGCTACTTAGTGTTCTTTATATCATTGGTATCACGGCTGAAGCCATGACAGGCGCCTTAGCCGCAGGTCGCCGGAAAATGGATGTGTTCGGCGTTATCATTATTGCTTCCGTGACGGCCATTGGTGGTGGCTCCGTCCGTGACATTATTCTGGGTCATTACCCACTTGGCTGGGTAGAAAATCCAGCCTACATCGTGACTGTTGCCTGCGCTGCGGTGATCACTATCTGGGTTGCCCCCATGATGAAACATCTGCGCCGTTTATTTCTCATTCTCGATGCCATTGGTCTGATTGTCTTTTCCATTATTGGTGCACAAATTGCTCTGGATATGAACCACAGCCCGATCATCGCCGCCATTGCTGCCGTGATTACGGGGGTTTTTGGCGGGGTACTGCGCGATATGTTTTGTAATACTATCCCGCTGGTATTCCAGAAAGAGATCTATGCGGGTGTTTCTTTCGCTGCCGCTTGGCTATATATCGGGTTATTACACACGCCATTGCACCCGAACAGCGTGGTTCTGATTACGCTTACCGCAGGGCTGGCGGCTCGATTGATTGCTATCCGTTATCGTCTTGGTTTACCCATCTTCAATTATGAGGGTTCTGAGCACTGACATTATTAAGAGCATCGGAGGCATGTTCTTGCTCCCTTGCTTCTGAATAACTTACCGACTCCACTTCTTTCTTCTCCCCAACCGTATTTTCCTCACTTTCCTGTTTTTCTCCAATTCCATGTACAGTTAATGCATGGACTAACGTTTTAATCTCCGGATGCTGCAAAAAAGCTGCAATTTTTGCGGTCTGTTTTGTCGTTAATGAATTCTTCGCGCCTGTTTTGGATAACAGTAAATCCTGTTGCCAGCCCATTTCATCCGTAAATCGATTGGCATAAGGCAACCCTATCGCTTCACGCCATGACGAAAGCGGCTGTAATCTTGCCTGCTGGAACTGAGCAAAAATCAACTCGGCACGTTTGATCCCTATGTTTGGCACTTCA
This sequence comes from Xenorhabdus bovienii SS-2004, assembly GCF_000027225.1. Classification (NCBI taxonomy): domain Bacteria; kingdom Pseudomonadati; phylum Pseudomonadota; class Gammaproteobacteria; order Enterobacterales; family Morganellaceae; genus Xenorhabdus; species Xenorhabdus bovienii. The sequence continues at coordinate 238,498 of NC_013892.1, read as the reverse complement.
GTAAGTTGTGCAATATCCAGCGCCAGCCAATCCGTTAAATGTGTCACCAGCCCATGTTTCACCAAAGCGGCCCATGTTCCTTGCCCAATGCCTTGCATGTTCAGATTTTCCCCAAGCCATGTCAGACGGGCAATAAATTGTTGCTGGCAACTATCATGGGATACAAGGCAACTCAGCGAATGAAAGTCCTGCGCATTCGGTGGCTGAATATCAGGCCGTTCAGCAATACGCCATACCACTTTATCGAGTTTCGGAACGCCATGCCCCGCCAGCGCTACCGTAACTTTATCTCCCGGATAAACGTTCCACTGTCTCCAGCGACTGACTGAACCAAGATTGACCCGCCTGACCTGCCTGTCATCCAGCTTCACTTTTTCCAGCTCCAGCAAAACGGAAATCCTTCCTGTCCGGCCTATCTTGAAATTGACATCTCTCACAGTTGTCAATTGCTGCTGTAATGGGTACTTCCAGGCAATCGCCCAACTGTTTGAGCCTGCACGCCACTGCCGGCCAGTAGGCTCAGTTTCCTGTCTTAAGACAACGCCATCTGTGGCAAAAGGAAGTGGCTGGATAAAATAGGAGCTCCACCTTTTTTCAGCATCTTCCGCACTGAAAATTCGGTGGCTATATTGCTGTGCAGTGGGAAACCCCATTGATGCCAATCGCTCCAGCTTTACCGCCATCTCATTTGGCCCATCTGGCCAGCCCCAGATAAATATTCCTATCTGACCAAGTTCTGGCGCAGATGACTTGCGCATCATCAGCCCTGCGACCTTGCTGCGCGCCCCCTGACCACCTGCAACAGATTGGCGGTGGTTATCTTGCTGCCAGAACAACTCACCTTGTAACACCAAGCGCTCTGGTGCATTTTTTATCTGTTTGGGAATGTCGGTAATAAATGAACTTTTATCCATCCAGTTCGTTCCTTCCGAACCATTGCCACGACTGATTAACCCCACCAGTCGGCCTTTTTCATAAACCAACGTGACCGCAACACCATCCACTTTGGGTTGCAGCCAAACAACCGACCGTCCCTGTAGCCACTGGTGAATTTCTTTTACCCCTTTCAGCTTGTTTAATCCGGTATGCTGCACAGGATGAGGTTGTTTTCCTTCCCGTGGCACAGCAACAGAAAACGTGCTGTCTGACGTCTGATGCAAACAAGTTCGCCAAAGTGTCAGGATTTCCAATAGTTGATCATAGAATTCGTCATCGATTTCACTGATACCCTGTTGACGATAAAGCTGATCCCACTCCGCCATCTGCCGTGTCAGGTGCTGCATTTCACGTTGGATTTTCTCCTGTGGCCAAACAGGACAATCCGCCATGTTTCCTGTACTACCGGTTTCTACGCTTTCAGTAAATTCTGCTGGCACCTGCTCTGCCATTCCCGCTAATGCCACAGGTATTCCAAACAACAGCGCCAATATCATGATGAGAAAATTAAGCATCCCTGCTCCACACGTCCCTTAAACACGAGCAAAGAATAAAAAACAGTGGAACTTTTACCAAGCAGGAAAAGACTAATTTGCGAAACGCTTCGAAAAATACATAATCATTTTCTGCAACCGTTTATTTTTCCTGAAATTGTTTCGCAAAATGATTCATTAATGTCAGTGGGTTAAGAAAAAATTTTGTTGAAATGTCCGTTGGCATGTATTGTAACGCTGCATGGGTTGACGTATCCGTGTATACTATGTGGGATTTTATATTCCTGCGCTTGCATTTATTAATACCCAATCAGTCAAGAAATCATCATGAACCAAGGAACGTTATATATTGTTTCTGCGCCGAGTGGAGCAGGCAAATCAAGCCTTATTCAGGCTTTATTAAAAACTCAGCCTTTGTATGACACTCAGGTTTCTGTTTCACATACAACGCGCCCAACGCGTCCTGGCGAAAATCATGGTGAGCATTATTTTTTCGTCACTGTTGATGAATTCCAGAATATGATCAGCCATGATGAATTTTTGGAATATGCTGGTGTTTTTGGTAACTATTACGGCACATCCCGCAAAATTATCGAAGATACGCTAGCCAGTGGCGTTGACGTTTTTCTTGATATTGACTGGCAGGGTGCGCAGCAAGTTCGGCAGAAAATGCCGGCAGCCCGTAGCATTTTTATTCTTCCGCCATCGAAGGAAGAATTACTCCGTCGCCTGCGGGGTCGCGGTCAAGACAGCGATGAAGTCATTGACAAACGAATGTCTCAGGCGGTCGCGGAGATGGAACATTACGGCGAATATGATTACGTCATTATCAATGATGATTTCAATACGGCACTGGCCGATTTACAATCCATTATTCGTTCAGAGCGTATACGATTAGATCGTCAGGCTCAACGGCATGATGCCTTAATCAGCAAATTATTGGCAGGCTGAACCAAGTTTCAGTATTATGCCCAGTCATTTATTTATCTGTGGAGTAGCACACATATGGCACGCGTAACTGTTCAAGACGCAGTAGAAAAAATTGGTAACCGTTTTGACCTGGTGTTGGTCGCTGCTCGCCGAGCACGCCAATTGCAATCAGGCGGTAAAGATCCTCTCGTAGCAGAAGAAAACGATAAGATGACTGTTATCGCTCTGCGTGAAATCGAACAAGGCCTCATCAACAATAAAATTCTTGATGTTCGTGATCGTCAGGAGCAACAAGAGCAAGATGCCGCAGAAATTAAAGCGGTTTCTGTCATCGCTGAAGGTCGTCGCTAATTTTACGGTAGGTCTGCCTTGTACCTGTTTGAAAGCCTGAATCAGCTTGTTCTCAAATATTTGCCTGAAGATCAGATAGTTCTACTGAAACAGGCCTATGTTGTTGCGCGGGATGCCCACGAAGGGCAAACCCGCTCCAGTGGTGAGCCGTATATTACTCACCCTGTCGCTGTTTCCTGTATTCTGGCCGAAATGCGTCTTGACCATGAGACACTCATGGCGGCACTTCTGCATGATGTGATTGAAGATACGCCAGCGACATTTCAGGATATCGAACAGCTATTCGGCACGGCTGTCGCCGGGTTGGTGGAAGGTGTCTCCAAACTGGATAAGCTGAACTTCCGCAACAAGAAGGAAGCACAAGCTGAAAACTTCCGCAAAATGATCATGGCAATGGTGCAGGACATCCGCGTCATTCTGATCAAACTGGCAGACCGTACACACAATATGCGAACCCTTGGCTCCCTGCGCCCTGACAAACGGCGGCGCATCGCCAGGGAAACGCTGGAAATCTACAGCCCACTAGCTCACCGTCTGGGTATTCATCACCTGAAAACGGAGCTGGAGGAGCTGGGATTTGAAGCACTGCACCCTAACCGTTATCGTGTGATTAAAGAGGTTGTTAAAGCTGCTCGCGGCAATCGCAAGGAGATGATCCAGAAAATTCTGTCGGAAATTGAAGGCAGATTAACGGACGCTGGCATCCAATGCACCGTTAGTGGACGGGAAAAACACCTCTACTCTATTTATCGCAAGATGCACCTGAAAGAACAGCGTTTTCACTCCATCATGGATATTTACGCCTTTCGCGTCATCGTCAACAATCTTGATACCTGCTATCGCGTACTGGGGCAAATGCACAGCCTGTATAAGCCTCGTCCTGGCAGAGTGAAAGATTATATTGCCATTCCCAAAGCCAACGGCTATCAATCCCTGCATACCTCTCTTATCGGCCCACACGGCGTCCCTGTCGAAGTCCAGATCCGTACCGAAGATATGGATCAGATGGCAGAAATGGGGGTGGCGGCACACTGGGCATATAAAGAGCAGGGCGAATCAGGCACTACAGCTCAAATCCGCGCTCAACGCTGGATGCAGAGCCTGTTGGAACTTCAGCAAAGTGCAGGAAGCTCTTTTGAATTTATTGAAAGCGTTAAATCTGATTTATTTCCCGATGAGATTTACGTTTTTACGCCAGAAGGGCGGATTGTTGAATTACCGGCGGGGGCAAGCCCGGTTGACTTCGCCTATGCCGTTCATACCGATATCGGTCATGCCTGCGTTGGAGCACGTGTTGATCGCCAGCCTTATCCACTGTCGCAAACACTTAGTAGTGGGCAGACCGTCGAAATTATTACGGCGCCAGGTGCGCGCCCGAATGCAGCATGGCTGAACTTTGTCGTCAGTTCCAAAGCTCGCGCCAAAATTCGCCAGTTATTGAAAAATCTTAAACGGGATGATTCGGTTGGTCTGGGGCGTCGTCTGCTCAACCATGCGCTTGGCAACGGAAAGAAAATTACCGATATTCCGCAGGAAAGTATCACCAAAGAGCTGGTAAGAATGAAACTTGCCACATTGGATGATTTGCTGGCTGAAATTGGGCTGGGTAATGCTATGAGTGTGGTTGTTGCACGGAATTTACTGGGTGCAACGGAAAAGATTCCAAACAACAACAATAGCACCCGTAAACTGCCCATCAAAGGGGCTGACGGCATTCTGATTACCTTTGCAAAGTGCTGTCGTCCAATTCCTGGCGACCCGATCATTTCTCATATCAGTCCGGGAAAAGGTCTGGTTATTCACCACGAATCCTGCCGTAATATCCGTGGATACCAGAAAGAGCCGGAAAAATTCATGCCTGTCGAATGGGATAAAGATGTCAACAGCGATTTTATCGCCGAAATTAAAGTTGATATGTTTAACCATCAAGGCGCACTGGCGAATCTGACGGCGGCCATCAACGATGCTAACTCCAGCATTCAGAGCATGAATACGGAGGAAAAAGATGGTCGCGTTTATTGTGCTTTCATCAGGCTGACGACCCAAGACCGCATTCAGTTGGCGAATATTATGCGTAAGATACGCGTTATGCCAGATGTGATGCGAGTCAGCCGTAACCGAAACTAAAGGTTACTTTTCGAAGAAGGATATCCCGCATTGGCGGCAGTTTCACGCCATAAGAGGCCGGAACAGCCACTGATTGATCAGCAGGGGCAAATCATCGCAAGTGAATCATGGTGGGCAGCAATGCAGGCAACGACTGCACCATTAACAGGGAAATAAATCACACCGACGGAGAAATCGCATGAAAGGCCGACTACTTGATGCTATCCCCTTAACCACCTTGCGTGGAGTTGGAGCCAGCCAGGTCACTAAGCTCGCCAAATTAGGGCTGGTCAATCTACAGGACTTGCTGCTACATCTGCCTCTCCGTTATGAGGATCAAACCCGTCTATATTCCATCAATGACTTACTGCCCGGTGTTTATGCCACCGTGACGGGTGAGGTCTTGCGTACCCATGTCACTTTTGGGCGTCGTCGCATCATGACCTGCCAAATCAGTGATGGAACCGGCGTATTGACCCTGCGCTTTTTCAATTTCACCGCCGCCATGAAGAATAATTTAGCAGAAGGGAAGCACGTCATTGCCTATGGCGAAATCCGGCGCGGGAATCAGGGACCTGAGATTATTCATCCCGAATATAAAACCCAGCAACACGCTGAACGCATTCAGTTGCAGGACACATTGACTCCCATCTATCCCACGACAGAGGGAGTGCGTCAGACAACACTGCGTAAGTTAATCGAGCAAGCGCTGGAACTTCTTGATACCTGTGTCATTAACGAGTTATTGCCGGAAGAGTTTAGCCGCAAGCTTATCAGCCTTCCTAACGCACTGCATACTTTGCATCGTCCCCCGCCGGATGTTTCGCTGACTGATTTGGATAATAGACGACACCCTGCTCAACGCCGGCTGATTCTGGAAGAGTTGCTGGCGCACCATTTAAGTATGCTGGCAGTCAGGGCCGGTGCTCAACGCTTTCATGCCCAGCAGCTCACCGCAGATAATTCTTTAAAACAGCAACTTATTAGCCAATTGCCCTTTGTTCCGACAGGTGCACAGGTACGAGTAGTCGCAGAGATAGAGCAAGATTTGGAAAAAAATGTTCCGATGATGCGCTTGATACAAGGGGATGTCGGTTCTGGCAAAACACTGGTAGCCGCACTGGCCGCTTTACGGGCGCTCGTTCACGGTAAGCAGGTTGCATTAATGGCACCCACTGAACTGCTTGCTGAACAGCATGCCAATACCTTCCGTCAATGGTTTGAACCACTTGGCATTCAAGTGGGTTGGCTGGCAGGCAAACAAAAGGGCAAAGCGCGTCAGGCACAGCAGGAAGCTATCGCAAACGGTCAAGTAAGTATGGTGGTCGGGACACATGCGATGTTTCAGGAGCAGGTCAGATTCTCAGGTCTGGCACTGGTTATCATCGATGAACAACACCGGTTTGGTGTTCACCAGCGCCTTGCATTATGGGAGAAGGGATGTGAGCAAGGCTTTCACCCTCATCAGTTAATCATGACCGCCACACCGATTCCACGTACCTTGGCAATGACGGCTTATGCCGATCTGGATACTTCGATCATTGATGAACTGCCGCCGGGGCGAACACCAGTAACAACTGTTGCCATTCCAGATACCCGCAGAAATGAAATTATCCAGCGCATCAAAAGTGCCTGTTTGGATGAAGGACGTCAGGCTTATTGGGTATGTACTCTCATCGAGGATTCTGAAGTTCTGGAAGCGCAGGCCGCTCAAGCCACCAGCGAAGAACTGGCTCTGATATTGCCAGATCTGAAAATCGGTCTGGTGCACGGAAGAATGAAACCCGCAGAAAAACAGACCATTATGGATGCCTTCAAACGGGGAGAGTTACAGTTATTGGTTGCTACCACGGTCATTGAAGTCGGTGTTGATGTACCCAATGCCAGCCTGATGATCATCGATAACCCTGAACGGCTGGGGCTGGCTCAATTGCACCAGCTTCGTGGACGAGTGGGTCGAGGAGCAGTGGCTTCACATTGTGTTCTGCTGTATAAAACCCCGCTGACCAACACCGCGAAAATACGCCTGCAAGTTCTGCGCGACAGTAACGATGGTTTTGTGATTGCCCAGAAAGATTTAGAAATCCGGGGGCCGGGTGAATTGCTCGGCACTCGTCAGACAGGCAATGCTGAATTCAGGATCGCCGATTTACTGCGGGATCAGGGAATGCTGTCTGAAGTTCAGCGCATCTCCAGCTATATCCATCAGCATTATCCTGAACATGCCAAGGCACTGATTGAGCGCTGGCTGCCTGATCGCTCACAATACAGTCATGCCTGATATCGATACCCAAGGCACCAGCAAGACCAAAATACCCGCAGCAATGTAAGCAAAAAAATGCCGCTGAATATTTCAGCGGCATTTTTAGCCAAGTTATCTGGCAAGATTAAAAACGAATCAAATTAACCTGCTATAGACGGGAATATCGGTAACAATAGATAAATTTTGATAACGGCAGCGTTAACAATATCAATAAAGAACGCACCTACCATTGGCACAAGAAGGAATGCCATATGTGATGGCCCACATCGATCCGTAATTGCCTGCATGTTTGCGATAGCCGTCGGTGTCGCTCCCAAACCGAAACCACAGTGACCAGCCGACAAAATAGAAGCATCGTAATTTTTGCCCATCACGCGATAAGTCACGAAAATCGCATACAATGCCATCACTATCGATTGCACCACGAGGATCACCAACATTGGCAATGCAAGTGAAGCCAACTGCCACAGTTTCAGACTCATCAACGCCATAGCCAGGAACAATGACAGGCTGACGTTGCCCAGTACCGATACCGCTCGGTCAAATACGCGATAAAAGCCAAGCAGCGATAGGCCATTACTCAGGATTACCCCGACAAACAATACGCATACAAATGTTGGTAATTCAAACATCGTATGCTCTAGCTGTTTCTCAATATAACTACCTGCCAACAAACAGATAGAGATTAAGGCGATGGTTTCCAGCATAACCAATGGTGTAATCATGCGGCCGGTATAAGGTTTCTCAAACGCAGTAGGAATTTCGGCATCATCTACCCCCAAGCCCGGCGCTTTGGTATTTTTCACCAGAAAACGAGCCACAGGGCCACCAATCAAACCACCCAATATCAAACCGAATGTCGCACAGGCCATTGCTACTTCGGTCGCATTATCAAAACCATAGCGTTCGGAGAATACTTTACCCCAAGCGGCGCCGGTGCCGTGTCCGCCTGAAAGTGTGATGGAACCAGCCAATAATCCCATTAATGGGTCAAGTCCAAGCATTTTCGCCAGTGCAATACCCACGGTGTTCTGCACCAACAGCAACCCAATCACGACAAAGACAAAAAGTACCAGAAATTTTCCACCTGCTTTCAGGCTGGCAAGGTTCGCATTCAAGCCTATGGTGGCAAAGAACATCAACATGAGGGGATCTTTGAGAGATAAATCGAAACTGATTTCCCAATCTGTGGACTGCTTAACGGCCAGTAAAACGATAGCGACCAATAGCCCGCCTGCAACCGGTTCAGGGATGGTATATTTCTCAAGGAATGGAATTGATTGTACGAGTTTTCTTCCCAGTAGCAAAACCAGCGTAGCCGCAACGAGCGTGCCATAAATATCCATCTGATACATCGATGTACCCCATCTATTGTTAAAGTTATGTGAATTTAATGCGACGTTATAATCATCCTATAAAAACGCCAAGAGCAGCTAAGGGGTGGATTAGAAAAAAAATTACTGATAAACACAAGTTAAAAAATTTAAGAATGTGACGAAATCAAATCGTTATTCATTATAAAAATTTAGCGCAAACGATTGCCTTAATAAGGCAGATCATTAAAATAGTTTTTTTTTCCCATCCGGAATTTCACACCATGGTTACCTCATCCCGTGAGCACTCTACATCAGAAGCACCTGAGGCATCAGGCAGCGAATTGATTTACCGTCTAGAAGATAAACCGCCACTTCTACACGCACTGTTTGCAGCCAGCCAACATCTGCTGGCGATGTTTGTTGCCGTTATCACACCCGCCATGTTGATTTGTCAGGCTCTGGGGCTTCCTGAACTGGATACACAACGCATTATCAGCATGTCTCTGTTCGCATCAGGGGTAGCATCGCTTATCCAGATCCGCTCCTGGGGGCCTGTCGGCTCTGGCTTGCTTTCCATTCAGGGAACCAGTTTTAATTTTGTTGCGCCACTAATCATGGGAGGACTGGCTCTTAAAAATGGAGGAGCAGATATCCCAACCATGATGGCCGCTCTGTTTGGTACGCTGATGATGGCGGCAATCACCGAAGTGCTGCTGTCCCGCGTGTTGCATCTGGCCAGAAAAATCATTACGCCGCTGGTTTCCGGTATTGTCGTGATGATTATCGGTCTGTCGCTAATCCAAGTCGGGTTGACTTCCATCGGCGGCGGTTACTCTGCCATTCAAAATGGTACGTTTGGTGTGCCTGAAAATCTGCTGCTGGCAGGAGCCGTTCTTGCCGTTATCGTGCTACTGAATCGCCAGCGTAATCCCTACCTGCGAGTGGCTTCTCTGGTCATTGCTATGGCGGTAGGCTATCTGTTGGCTTGGTACATGGGTATGCTACCTCATGCGACACCCAGAACAGACACACCCGTTATCACCGTTCCCTCTCCGTTCTATTACGGACTGTCTTTTGACTGGAATCTACTGATCCCCCTTATCCTGATTTTTATGGTGACGTCGTTAGAAACCATCGGCGATATTACAGCGACATCCGATGTTTCAGAGCAGCCAATCAGTGGCCCGTTATATATGAAACGCATTAAGGGAGGTGTACTGGCAAATGGTCTTAATTCGATAGTTTCCGCAGTATTCAATACATTTCCGAATTCCTGTTTTGGCCAGAACAATGGTGTGATACAACTGACCGGCGTTGCCAGCCGCCATGTTGGTTACATTATCGCGTCTATGCTGATCCTGTTGGGGCTGTTCCCCGCCGTGGCCGGATTTGTACAACATATTCCTGAACCCGTGTTAGGGGGCGCCACTATTGTCATGTTCGGGACTATCGCCGCATCCGGTGTCAGAATTGTTTCCCGCGAGCCACTGAACCGTCGCGCCATTATGATCATCGCGTTGTCGCTGGCCGTTGGTTTAGGCGTATCCCAACAACCCTTGATTTTACAGTTTGCACCTGAGTGGATGAAAAATCTGCTATCTTCCGGCATTGCCGCTGGTGGGCTGACTGCAATTCTTCTGAACCTGATTTTTCCGCAGGAAAAATAGCGGCCAGATTTTCATTCCTCTGATTTCCCCTCCCGCTTTTTCAGTGGGAGTTTTTTCATTTTTTTGCATAACCCCTCGCAATATCAACATGAATTTCTTCATAAACACACTGATTGATTGATTATCAATCTATCTCTATTGTGTGAATATCCGTTTTACGGCATAAAAGAGTCTTTATCAGGGGGTCATGCTGAGGTGAGATCATGAAGTGGTTAGGGAAATTTTTTGTTACTCTTTTGCTGTTGCTGATTCTGGCAATTATCGTCATTTATATTGTTGTCCAGACGCACTGGGGAACCAAACAATTAAACCAATGGCTCAACAGACAAGGCCACTATGAGATCAGCATTGATAGCATCAGTCATAACTGGCTGCAACCTGCGACACTGACGCTCAACAATGTGAATATCCATGATAAGCAAAGCGCTTTCTCACTCAATGTCAGTACCGTTAATCTGGATCTCAAATGGCAACACTTGCTGACACCGCGTAACCTCCACCGTCTGACATTGCAACAAGGGAAACTGATACTGGCAGGCGATCAATTGCCCCCCCTCTTGCAAGCAGACATTCTGCAACTAAACCAGATGAATATTCAGTTAGAGAACCCCCACACACAAATTAAAGGGGAAAATATCACGGGTGGCATCACCCCTTGGATGCCTGCCGCAGGAAACCCGTTTGGCAATGGGCAGTATCAATTTAGTGCCAGTACTATGAGTTTCAATGGTATTCCCTTTGAAAAGGTTATCATGCAGGGCAGCTATCAGAATAAGACTCTGACTATCGACACTTTTGGTGCAGCATTTCTGCAAGGGGCTATCTCTGGGGATGGCCGGCAATTATCTGACGGCAGCTGGCGCTGGAATAATCTCCTGATCAGCAATATACGCTGGCAATCACCGATGACATTGAGCACGTTGCAAGAAAAAACCCGTCATCTTCCGGCCATTCATGTTAAAGACCTCAATATCACTAATGCCAAGCTGCAAGGGAAAAATTGGTCTGTCGATTATCTGGATACCACCATCAAAAACCTGGGACTGGTGAATGGAAGCTGGGAAGCTAAAGATGGGCTGATTGATTTCAATGTCATGAATATGGCATTCAATAACGCTCAGTTCAGCAACACGCTGGGGCAACTCCATTTTTCTGGTGATACTTTTACTGTCGCTCATCTGACGACCCACTACCAAAAAGGATTATTCAATATCCAATCCGAGTGGGATCGCAAAAACCGTCAACTGACGTTCAATAACAGCTCAGTAACCGGGCTAGTTTATGACCTGCCACCCACATGGCGGAACGATATCAAAAACGCCGCACCGGGATGGATTTCAGGACTGACATTAAATGATATCAGCGTCAATAATACTCTGCTGATTGATGTTAATCCGGATTTCCCATTTCAGCTCACCACTCTCTCAGGCCATGTGGATACCATGAATATTCTGAAAAATGGCAGGTGGGGATTATGGGAGGGTCAGGCATCTTTGCAGGCAGCCAGCGGAACATTTAATAAAATTGAAATAACTCGTCCCTATCTGCAATTACACGCGACAGATGACAGGCTAACGATTGATAAACTGAACGCTTTCAACGGTCATGGATTACTACAAGCTAGCGGTTCAGCTGAACAGCAAACTGCCCAAAAACCTTTTGAGCTTAATTTCAAGGGCATGAATGCGGATTTAGGCATCCTGCCACGATGGGGTTGGATACCACTTACTATGCAGGGAGAGGGAAATTTTTCCCTCGCCCTGACAGGTAATCTCTCTGCTGATGATATTAAAGGCACCATCAATGGCACACTGACTGCTGAAGATAAATCATCAAACAAAGATTCACAATCCATTGTTCAGGGGCTAATTTTAAGCAGTAACTGCTCTCCAGCTGGAACCGTAGATGGCGCTGCAATAGCACCTTCAACGGAAGCTCATACCGCAGAGGCAGGTAATACCCGCGCAGAAAGTGAAACTGCCGAGAGTAAAACCTGCCTCAAAATTAAACTGTAACAGAGCGTTCGACAGGCAGCACAAGATAAGTGCCGGTGAACACGCTACCAACGCCCTGTTCACCGCTGACCTGTACTTCCAGTTTAACCCGTGCCTTGTTGCCACGGGCAAGACGAGCCAAATCGCCGCTCATGTTATTAAAATCAGCGATTGCACTGGGACGCCCCGTAATAGACTGTCGGTAGCGGATATTGGCATCGACCAGAATGATGTTCCCCCCCAGCTGGCGTTCCTGTAACAACAGCCAGATCAGCCCCCATGCTGTCAGTGTGGCCTGTGAAAACAGGCTACCCGCAAAAATGGTATGATGCGGATTCTGATTCCCTGCTTCTGGCATCGTTGTAATAAAGCGTTGCCCTGTATACTGGGTAATGCGTAAGCCCATCTTTTCGCTCAGAGGGATCTGTTGATACCATGCCTGCTGCAACTCCGCACACCAGTCCGGACGATGCAGAATATCATCAAGACTCATGATAGGCTTGATCATCAGGAAATGGTTAATGGGAGACGTTCTGGCACCATTGATCAAACCCCGGTTTTTAAATCCCAGTTTATTAAAAAAATCAACGGCATCTTCCCGTGCACTGCAAACAATCCGTTTCACACCTTCTTGCCTGGCAACTGATTCCAATGCCATCGCGATCAATGTACCCAACCCTTTCTGCTGCACATTGGGATGAACAGCCAGAAAACGAATAGCGCCTTCACTGTCTGCATTGATATATAAACGCCCAACAGCAACCGGATTACCGTGTTCATCCACCACCATTTGATGATGAGCCATCGAATCGTAACCATCTTTTTCTGAACCGATAGGCTGATGAAGCGGCTTGCGCAGCATCTCCCAACGAAATTGATAATAGGTTTCCAGCTCTTGTTCTGTTTGAGGTACTCTCAGATGGTACATAGGAACAACCCCTTGTTTATACGTGTTGTCATGTGTAGTCAGGAGAGCGCATGCAGCAAACGATGAGTTTTTTTCTTGTTATACCAGTCACTCTGTTGAAGTGAGTCTGCACATCATACCTGCAACCAAAAAGTCACCGGCCCATCATTTATCAGACTCACTTTCATGTCTGCGGCAAATTGCCCCGTTTCTGTTTTTACACCAGTTACACGGCACTGTTCAACAAAATAGCGATAAAATTCATCTGCTTTTTGCGGTTCAGCACCGCCAGAAAAACTCGGCCTTAAACCTTTTTGGGTATCTGCAGCCAAGGTAAATTGGGAAACGACCAGCAAACTACCATTAGCCTGCTGCACATTCAGATTCATTTTTCCCTGCTCATCACTGAATACCCGATACCCCATTACTTTTTCACATAAACGCTGCGCTTTTTGCTGGTTATCTTCTTTCTCAACGCCGAGTAAAACCAGCAGTCCCTGCTCAATTTCCCCAATAGTTTCATCTTCAACAACAACCTTCGCCTGTGTTACGCGCTGAATTAATGCAATCATTTTTTGTCTGTTATCCATGTCATCCTTGCCCAAAACGGGCAAGGAAAGTGAGGTAAACCGCCTCGGCAAGGGCAGAAGAAGTTACGTTTCTGAGGGAAGGGAGAAATCATGTGCCTTAAAGTAATCAGGAATCACGCTCCTGTCAGTCACATGAATAGCATTGATGCCTATTTTTCTTGCAGCTTCAACATTTACCAAAACATCATCAAAAAATACAGCCTGTACAGCGGTCACACCTTCTGCTCCAAGCACGTATTTAAAAATGTCAGAATTCGGTTTGCGCATGCCCAGATCTTGGGATAAATAAAGGAAATCTGTAGATGCTGCAATCTCAGGGTAATGATGTGGCCAATAATCAAAATGCAGGCGGTTTGTATTTGACAGTACAACAACTCGATGTCCCTGTTCACGCAATTTATTCATCAGTTCAATAACATCCTGTCTGACATCAATAAAGAGCGCATGCCAGCCTTCTGTGAACTGTTCAAAACTGAGCGAGACCTCCATTTCATCGCACAACGCTTCTGCAAACGCAGTATCCGTTATTTGCCCACATTCATGTTGCTCAAAAGCCTCTCCCATTGAAAATCGTGTGGTCAATGTTGCCAGTGGTGTTCCACTCAGGTTACTCCAGACAGCCAGTACTCTTTTAAAATCAATATCAATAATCACATTACCCATATCGAAAATATACAGCATAATCCCTCCTGACTGACGATTGTCGTTTTGTACTTTTATCATAATTTTGTTAAGAAAAAAGAGTGAAATGATAAAAAAACAGACAAATTACGCTTTTGATTAAAAGTTGTTGAAAAAATTAACAATTTTTTGAATAGAGGTACAGGCAGGTTAATAGCGTGGAGGTTAATCGGAAGAAACGCCAATAAAACTCAGAGTGCCGAAGCACCCTAAGCTATTCATACGCAATTTGCACACACAATTAAGCAGCGGTGAAATTACATTTCTTTGCCGCGATTTGCGCGACGGCGATCATTTTCAGTCAAATGGCGTTTACGCAGGCGAATCGACTGTGGAGTCACTTCAACCAGCTCGTCATCATCGATAAATTCCAGCGCCTGCTCCAGTGTTTTCTTGAGATATGGAGACAGTGTCGTTGCTTCATCTGTTCCTGATGCACGAACGTTGGTCAGTTTCTTACCTGTCAGGCAGTTCACAGTCAGGTCATTGGAACGAGAGTGAATACCGATAATCTGGCCTTCATAAACTTCCGTACCGTGACCGAGGAACAGCTTGCCGCGATCCTGCAAACTATACAGTGCGTAAGCAACCGCTTTACCCTGACCGTTAGAAATCATCACACCGTTTTGACGGCGACCGATTTCACCCGGACGAATATCATCATAATGACTGAATGTCGCATAGAGCAGACCCGTACCGGAAGTCATGGTCATGAACTCTGTACGGAAGCCGATCAAACCACGGCTTGGAATAGAGTAATCCAGACGTACACGCCCCTTGCCATCTGGCAGCATGTCACGCATTTCGCCCTTACGCTCACCCAGAGCCTGCATCACATCACCCTGATGTTGCTCTTCGATATCCAGTGTTACCTGCTCGAATGGTTCCTGCTTACGGCCATCGATTTCACGGTAAATAACTTTTGGACGGGAAACGCCCATCTCGAAGCCTTCACGACGCATGTTTTCAATCAGGACGGACAGGTGCAGTTCACCACGACCTGCAACGCGGAATGCATCTGGATCTTCGGTTTCTTCAACACGCAGTGCCACGTTGTGTACCAGTTCTTTTCTCAGACGATCAAGGATCTGGCGGGAAGTCACGTATTTACCTTCACGACCACAGAAAGGTGAGGTGTTTACGCAGAAGTACATGCTGACAGTAGGTTCATCAACCGCCAGTGCTGGCAAAGCTTCAACGGCACTGGTATCACACAGCGTATCAGAGATACTCAACTCGCCCAGACCGGTAATCGCAATAATGTCGCCTGCTTCCGCCTGAGCTGATTCAATGCGATCCAAACCCAGATGACTGAAGACTTTACCGACTTTACCGTTACGGGTTTTGCCTTCACTGTCAATGATGGTGATGGTCTGGTTTGGTTTTACAGTACCACGCTTAATACTGCCAATGCCGATAACCCCAACATAGTTGTTGTAGTCCAACTGCGAGATTTGCATCTGGAATGGGCCATCCAGATCAACTTTAGGCGGTTCAACGTGATCAACAATCGCCTGATACAGCGGGGTCATGTCTTCCGCCATGTCTGTGTGTTCATTACCAGCAATACCCATTAGTGCAGAAGCATAGACGATCGGGAAGTCCAGTTGCTCATCAGTTGCACCCAAGTTGACGAACAGGTCAAATACCTGATCGACGACCCAGTCAGGACGTGCGCCAGGACGGTCAACTTTGTTGATAACAACGATAGGTTTCAGGCCGTGGGCAAAGGCTTTCTGGGTTACGAAGCGAGTTTGTGGCATCGGGCCATCCATCGCATCAACCAGCAACAGCACACTGTCAACCATTGACATCACACGCTCTACTTCACCACCAAAGTCGGCGTGGCCTGGGGTGTCTACGATGTTGATACGGTAATCATTCCATTTAATGGCGGTGTTTTTTGCAAGAATGGTGATGCCACGCTCTTTTTCCAGATCATTGGAATCCATTACACGCTCAGTCGTTGCTGCGCGTTCGCCAAATGTACCCGACTGCTGCAAGAGTTTATCAACCAGCGTGGTTTTGCCATGGTCGACGTGAGCGATGATGGCGATGTTTCTTAAGTTATTAATTGACAAGTATTTTTACCATTTTAACTATTTGAGAAAATATTAAACGGATACAGCGTGCAGAACGCAACGCGCATTCATCTAACACAAATATGCTGTTATTTTACACGTTATATCTACAGAGTGAAATAAATGTGAAGCTCATCACCCTAGAAGTTTGTCTGTACAGGAAGAGATACCATGATGAGAGGATGTAATCAGTACATCTAGAACGTCAACAAGATACAGTTCTGCGGTGGGCTTAATGATACCTGCTCTGTTTGACCTTTGCACCACTAGATTTTTTCTATCGTGATAACTAATTAAAATCAACTAAATCATTAATTTAAAATATTATTATTTCAGTCGGTTTTTATAAGAAATAACAATATTTAAAATAAGGATAGTAAGAATATCTTTTTGTGGTTTACAGGGTTATTTATATGTCTTTGCACGAGTTAATATCGATGTCATCAACAAAATATAATTTAATATAATTTCATTTTTTACACTGAACAAATAGGAAAGAAATTTTCAGATTCAGTAGTGATAGTTTATTTTAATTGGCCATTAAATAGATTTATACTACTTTCATTATTTTAAAGATCTAATCACATTTATCTAAACACAAATATCAAGAGGGATAACTCATTATTAGCAAAAGAAAATAACTATTTGATAATTAATGGTTCTGTCGCATTAACGTGCATTTTGGTTTATGGTTGTGAAAACTCAGGATGGAACCCGACATACTCTCCTATCTGAAAAACGTTCAAACGTTTGCATAATCCCACTGATATTATTGCCCAATGCGTCCGGGGTTTCTGAACTATGCGCCCAGCCTGCACGATCTTGAAGAAATCATGGCTGAGCGGAGTATTGTCATTGATCATTCAACCCTTTATCGCTGGGTCATTAGGTTAATTTCTTTGCTGAATAAGGCGTTACGCCAACACAAGCGCACCGTGGAGCGGCGGTAGACGTCCTCGATGCGGGCAAGGATTGTCATCGGCACAACCATTCTATCTGCTAGCAGCCTAAAAAATCAGCCAACCGACTTTCTGATAACTTTCAACCCGTAATGCAACGCAACCCTATCTATGCTCCTGAGATCTACTCTCTTGCCGCCGCACTGAAAATCGAAATTTATTGGATATAATTCTATCTTGTATAGGTTATTTAATTATAATTTACCCCCCTTGTTTCCATAGGCAAATTAATAATACATTCGAATTTGTAGGATCAATTATGTTACCATGTACTGCATCATAAATAGAATATGGAGCATAGGGATTATTCGGAGGAGCGTTTTCATCTATTATTGCAAACTTAGCAAAATCCTTTTTATCTATATCATGAGGTAATTGTACTCTGTGAAATAACCCCCATGAAAAAGCATTTCTAAATTCGTCAGAAAGAGTTTTTGGCCCTATAACATCGCTTAATTTTGGTGTTTTACCCCCCATCTTATTATCACTCTCACAGCTTATATTACTTATCCCAGGAACATAAGGGTCATTCATTTGATCTATTGCGGTAAAAAGTCTAAGTATATTGAAGTTATATGCATATAATCTTTCATAAACTACTTCATTATCTCGGTTTAATGTTTGTACTAGAGCTTTGACTGTTGCTTTTCCCACGTTTTCAAATGCAAAATTGGGATCGTGTTTATTATTATACGAAAGTATACCATCTGGATCATCATACTCATAATCATGCACTTTTACTAATTTACCATTTTCGCTATTACTAAGAAGTTTATTATCTTTTGTTCTTAATTCTCCATTATGTAAAGTACCAACTGCGTTATATGGCCTTTCTTGCTCCTTAGTGAAGAGATTAATTGTGTCTTTTTTACCCTCTCTATACATGAAAAGCCCCGCCGGTTGTGGTGAAACCTCAAAGTCCACCAATTTTGCATTCTTTGATACGTCACCGTGTGGTGAAGTTATATTTAAATTAACCTCAATATTTTTAATACCAACTAAACTCTTTAGCTTTATTGTTAAGTAACCTTCGCTATTAGTTGTAAATTCTGGGTCAAATAAAACGAGATCTTTTTCATCTACTAATTTAGGACTTCTTTTGGGTTCTCGACTCCAATTCACTTGCTTAGGATCAAATGAATAATTAGATATCTTTTTACCATTTGTTTTATTAATAATTTTAGCTC
The DNA here is from genome assembly GCF_000027225.1 of Xenorhabdus bovienii SS-2004. Classification (NCBI taxonomy): domain Bacteria; kingdom Pseudomonadati; phylum Pseudomonadota; class Gammaproteobacteria; order Enterobacterales; family Morganellaceae; genus Xenorhabdus; species Xenorhabdus bovienii. The sequence goes on along the minus strand of NC_013892.1, from coordinate 220,036 downwards.
GGTATTCATATGCACTGTTTCCATCACCGGGTAATGAGTGCTGACTAGTAAAATTAGTGACTTCAATGCTTTCAATTTCAAAATCTATTGGTAGGGGTTTAAAATTAATTGAATCTATACGCAATTAACTTGAAGATGCGGGTTTTAAAATCTGGAAGTTATCAGTCAACCGAGTGGTGAGTTCTTTCGCTTTTTCTGGCAATGTGACATGAAAAAAGTGGCGCAGCGTTTCACGGAATGTTTTGGTATCCGGAAAATAGACATTGTTTCGTACCTGCTCATTCACATACTTCCATAATCGCTCAATCGGGTTGAGATTAGGGCTGTAAGGCGGCAGGTAGTGCAACTCAATATTCAAAACCTCGGCAAAAAATTGGACGACTCCGGAACGGTGATAACCCGCACCATCCAGAATAATGTGGATTTTTTGCGAAAGTGGATAGGTTTCCCGGATTGAGCCGAAAAAAAGGACGACATTTTTCGCGTTAATCGTCGGATATTCACGAACAATAGTCTCTTCAATCCGTTGTAAATTAAGGGCACCCATGATGTTGAGTCGAGTACGACTGCCTGTGGTTTCAACCACTTTGACGTGCTTCCGCCCGCTCTTCATCCAGCCATAACTTAATTTTGTGGACAGGGTCGGGTGAACCGCATCAATAAATAAAATAGGCGCATTCTGGCCACATTCTTCTTTCAGCGCGTTGTAGGTTTCAATAAACTGTTGCTGTTTATCCGCATCAAATTTATGCGGAGCACCCATTGGCTTCTTGTAGCTGAAACCTTGACGGTGAAGCCATTTCGTCATTCCTGCGACAGTGAAAGTCACCTGCCATCGTGCCCGAACATAGGCCACAATTTGTGCGGTAGTGTGCATCAAATTTGCCATCAGATACTCAACTAATTCTGTTGTTTGTTCGGCAGACAAACGGCTTTCAGAGCCCCCATTTTCAGGGGCGAGTTTTTCCTCAGAGAAGTAATCTTTCAGATGGCGGCTCACCGTACTTTCATGGATCCGCAAAGCCTGAGCAATCATCTGGGCAGTCCAGCCTTCTGAGGCCAAAAGCACGGCCTTGATGCGGTCACGTACTCGTCCATCGCGAGTCGTATCATGCATCAATTCGAGGGCGTCTTTTTGGGCATCTGTTAGATTAATTTTCATGGGCGCAATCATGATCTGATACAAATGAAAAATCAAGCATCTTCAATGACGACGGGTATAGAAGGCATAAATAATGGACAAATAAAGATAAAAAAACCAATGATTTTACAAATATATGATGACATATATAACCACCCAAAAGTACATCAAATTATGATTAACAGCCTAATCCTCAATATTAGAAAATATTTTTATTATTGTGATGAAAGATAATTATCAATTGATAACTAAAAGTTATTTTATGGGTATGGTGATTTATCTAAAAAGCTATTTTTAGGGTTCTGTTGCATTAGCAGAACACCATCCGGTTATCTCATTGATTTATAATTGATTATATCAATGACCCCGCGTGAGCGTTGATAACCCAATACGTCGGGAGAATCTGAAATAAGGTGACGTAGCAAAGAACAAATCAATTCAAATGGCCAACGTCGTGGACGACCAGAAGAGAGTGGTTTCAAGCCTTCCAGGCCATAAAGTGTATCCAGCGAGCGCCAGAAGAACGACTGCACGCGAGCGCGTGACATAGCTGACGGTGTCTCCGCGATACAGCATGAGTATGGCGATAATTCTTTGGGCATGATTTTATCGCGGGTTTTCTGAATAGTTTTTTGCATTAAACGGCGCTCATTGCGCGGTATCGATGTGATGATTGGAATAACTCAGTCCGATGGATGCTTTTTTTGGTTTAGCGATTAATCAGATCGTCCAATTCGGATTGAGTTCTCTGCAAGTGATCTATTATTTGGAACAGCTATTTAGAGAATTTTACAATGAACTTATATTTAATTGAGTTACGAACAATGTAGAATTTCCCCTAACCAATAGTATTTAGTTATCAACTGATAACTTTTTTTCATTATACAAATAGATAAATATTGAATAATTTAGTCAACAAGAAAATTGGCTATCTAATGATTATAGATAAAAAACTGCTGAAAATATTTTAATATCTAATAACATTTCAAAATTACAGGACACTTCCTTACTCCCCACTGAGCGAGGAGTAAGGGATCTTTATGAGATTCAGTGCATTAATATAAATTAATATGTAAACATAGTGAATCTTTTACCGAAAACAATACAAATTAACATTGTTATTTAATTATAAATCATAGGATTATACAGTGGAAAATACTATAATTTCATCAATACCAACAAAATCAAATATAGCCAAAGTCCAATTACTAAAAATGACAATTACTTTTTTAAAAACTCCTGAAGGAAATTTTTCACCTAATGCCTCATTTGACATCATAAAATCAGTTAATCTTAAGCCAGTACATCCTAGTTATACAATACAGACAGGAGGCTCAATAGAGATTGCATTTACTCTTGAAAAAGAATTAGCAGACCGAAGTACAGTTAGTTTTGATATTGTACCTCATAATGCAAGTGGATTTCTTACAACATCTTTTAGTTATACTGTTGTGGAAATAGACAATAACTCATTATCCCTTACCTTTGGAAATGAATATTTAAATGCCATAACTAAAGTAGAAAATGTTAGTTCTAATATTCCACCAACTGGTAAAATATACTCTAAAGTTTTTGCCACAATAAAAGCTAAAAACGGTGGTCAAAGTGTATCTGGAATTCCTATCACTATAATGTCAGATCATAATACTAGTTTAGATAATGTTAGAACTTTCAGAGAAAATAAAAGTCAGTCATCTGAAATAACAAAAAAAACCTTATATAACAGACCAGTTTTTTATTTAGAAACAGAACAAGATGGTATGGTTGTTTTTTATGTATATCCGGATAACAATACCGAATTTATACTTAATTTACAAGCCAGAGTAACTGACACACAAAGTTTTCAACTATCAAAAAACAGTTTATTTGTTATTGATGATGATCCAACTAATCCGGGTAATCTATCAAATATTAATACTGATTTTTTAGCCCCTCCCTCTATTCTAGAAGTATCAGATGGTGCGTTAATAGGAGACCCTGATTCAACAACTTTTTCTGTTGAAGTTGATCCATACAATCATCCAAATAGAAATGATACTATATTATTCTATGTCAATGGGAGTTACTCAAATCAAAAAATCATTGTTGAAAATAAAAATAATCTAGGTAATTATTTTATTGATTTACCTTACTCGATTATACCCAAAAATGAAAATATTGAATTATCTTATATCGTTGTTACACATGATGCAAAAATAAAAAAATCAGCATCACTAGGATTCACCTACAGTGGAGGAGGTAAGAGCGCACCTCTTGATGATATCAATAGGATTTACGATCCATGTGTTGTTTATTCTAGTTTTGGTGCTTCACAAGGAACGGCTCTAATCCATCAAGGTGATTTAATAAATTATTTCTCTATATCTCATGATTCTAATAAGAAAAAAAGCACAGCGTTATTTATTGAAATAGAAGGGACTAATGATATTACTGACAAAACCAAAGTACCACTGGGTTATAATGTTGTAGTGACATTATATATAGATTCTTATAACAAACAATTTCAACATTCATTTAAAGTTATTACTATGCCTGCAACCCCTGTTCCACACAGCAGTCATACAGCAACACATATATTTGAGATTCCTATTGATTATCTAAATAATATAGAGTCATATCCTAATAGTTCTGCTGGAAACATCTATTTTGACTATTATGCTTATGATCCATCTGACCCAGGAAACTCTGGAACTAAATATTATGGGAAAATTTGGCAAGGAAAAATTGACACAGAAAGACCTTAAATTAAAGATTACTAAAAATAAAACAATTATTACAACCATAAAAATTGAAGAAGAAAAAACAATAGAATATAAACCTAAATTCATTTTTAAATCTATTTTATTTAAAAAAGAAGAATGACTCATAACGTAATGCATTAATTTTAAAGGAATAAATATATGATTAAAGTTAGTGTTTCTGTAAAACCAAACTCTGATGTAATCATCAGTCAAGAATTCATAGCAGAAATAAAATTAACATCCAATATACCTATAGATAATTCTATTTCCATCTCTTTAGAAAATACGAGTTATATCTCCCCTGTTGGAAAAATTTCGTCCTTCACCCCATCTTATAATAATACATCAGGATCATTTTTTGTCAGATTATTGGTATCTGATAAGATCACCTCAGGTGAGCTTGTTTCTTTTGATATCAAATCCTCATATTTTGGCACAAAACATGTTGAATATGTAGCTAAACATATACAACAAGAAACATTATCTCTTAAATTTTATAAAAAATATTTACCTACACCAGATCAACCTAATTTTCCTTCACAAGGAGAAATCTGCAGTAAGGTCATGACAACTATTAAATCTTCAGATGGACAACCATTATCTGGAACGCCAATATTTATTCCTTATCTATATAATTTTAAGGATTTCGATATCTATGACTCTGAGAAAAATAAAATTGAAGTTACTTCTGCTCCTATGAAAGGTTTTTTTATAAACTCAAATGAAAAGGGTGAAGTGATATTTTATGTTTATCCTCATATAGGAGTCGCTACTAAGATAACTTTAGATTCAATGATTTATAATGCAACATCTTCTATTCATTCTATGAACGAATTATATGTTGCCAGTAGCCAACCTCAAGGTAATGATAGCTTATTAGATCCCCCTGATATTGAAAATATACATGGAGAAAACTTGACATCGCCTAATTCTTTTATATTCAAAACCAAAGTAGACCAGTATGATAATGCAAAATCTCAAGACACAATATTGTTCTTTGTTAACAATATATTTACTGGTTATGCATTTACTATCGAAAGCATTGATGATTTAGGTGGGTATTCTATAAAACTACCCTATAAAATTTTCGAGAAATATAAAGACGTCGCTTGCTCATTTTATTATATTATTTTTTCTGTTAACGAAAATGTTTATTATTCATATCCATTGAGTATTGTTTTTAAAGGAGGAGTTCCTAATACACCCCAGCCAGACATCAATAGAATATACAATACTTGTGTAGTTTATAATAGTGCTGGTATTTCCCCTGATAACATTCTACAAGAAATGGATTATGTTGATAGCACTGAAATATCTAACTATAGGAACAATCCTGACAATGCTGGATTATTTGTTCAAATTATGGGAACCAACGATCTAAAAGACAATTCAAACGTGCCTCTTGGTTCAGAGGTTTTTCTAAATTTATATATTAATTCTAGTACTAAAACAGTTCATCATTCACTTAAAAAAACAATGCAAAACTTACCAGACGGAAATAATAATTCGGCAAAGTTAATATTTAATATACCCCATAGCTGTTTAATTGATTGTTTAGCTTATCCAGATAGAGGCGGTGATATTTACTTTGATTATCAAATTGGATTTGATAATGACGATGATCTCACATATGGTAAAGTCTGGCAAGGACGTATAGACACCCCAATTATTGATTGATAAGCAATCTAGTGTATAAATGACTCATGAAACAATTGTTATTTATTGGTAATTTATTCATTAAAAATCAAACTTAAAAATAGAAATAATGAGGTAATGTAATGAGTAGTCCTGTTTCTCTTTCTGTCCCTTATGGTTCTAGCGTTATAATAGGTCAAAGATTGAATTTGAATGTAACTCTGACATCTGATGTTAAAATATCAGATAACACTTATATTCAAATTATAAATGCAGATAATAAGGTTACATTATTAGACTCTTCCCGTTCAGATGAGGATTCTGGGTTATTTACGCTTTTTTTAGAAATATCTCCAGATATAAATGATGGGGATAGCATCAACTTTGGACTATATATATCAAGTAACGTTTCCTTCCCAAATACAACAGTTATGTATACTGGAAGAACATTAAAAAATGATTCATTAACACTTTCTTATGACAAAAATGCTTTAGAGGTGCCAACTCAACCAAATTATCCACCTAGTGGAAATGAGGGTAAATCACGGACTAGAGTTATGGCAACAGTTAGAGATGAGCAAGGTAACCCTATACCTAAAGTCTTTGTATTTATTTCTTCTTTAAATCCAAAAGATATAGAAAAAGTCAATTTGTATCAATCTGACAACAAAACAAAAATAGGAATAGAAAAAAATATTAACGACGAAGGGATTTTTCTGTCCACCGACTGGCACGGTAATTTAGTCTTTTATATTTATGCTAAAGAACTGCAGCCTATATCTCTTGAATTTTATACAAGAATATTTGGTATTACGAATGAGATTCCTGCTGATAGTGCATTGAATATTGTAAATGATAAACCAGAAAATCCGAATGATTATTTAGCCGCTCCTGGAATTGAAGGGTATGATAATGGCGGAGAACTAACAAACCATGGACAAACAAATTTCTTAATAGATATTCCTCCTTACCCCGGTGCGCAAAAAGGAGATATGATTAAAATTCGCATTAATAATGTCAGTACAATATATGAATATCCTCTTTTGCAATTAAGTGAGCTTGGGAATTACTCTTCTTTTTCAATGCCTTATTTTGCCTTTACAGTAGGCGCAGTTTCTACCTTTTCCTACGTAGTTTTTCGCCAAGGCAGAGATACGTTATATTCAAGATCCCTTACACTAACATATACAGGAGAGTCATGGCCTAAGCCAGTTTATTATGACAAATGCGTAGTTTATTCTAGTTTTGGGGTTAATGATCCCAATAATATTATAGAAGAAGCAGACCCTAAAGATTGTGAGCACGCCACTTCACATAATACTGTGAATTGTAAAGCAATCTCTAAAAGTCATGACCTTGATGATCCCGCATTATTTGTTCAAATTACTGGAACAAATGATATCACTGATAAGACCAAGCCACCATTAGGTAGTATGGTAGACTTAACATTGCATATAAAATCTAATCCTAGAACTGTAATAAAAACTTATTCTAAACAGATACCTTCTGTAGCTGGCCCTGATGGTCAAACTACAACTACTACTATAAATATTGCCAGAAAATTTGTTAGGGACTGCCATGAATTTAAGGACTGCACGGCTGGCCGTATCGAGTTTAGCTATCAAGTACGATCAGAAAATACCCATTCTCAGACTTGGATAGGAAGAATAGATACCGCCTCTACCGGAGAGGATGATTGTTAATAGAATTGATATTAATACATTATCATATCAACAATATAATAGAGAGAAAATTATGAGTAATAAACTTCCAGCCCCAATTTTGCCACAAATCAATAATGATACTTTAGATTTAAAAAAAATTGAGGGTGATATTATTATAAAAATAGACAACAGCGCTCAAGTCTTCTTTGATCGTGATAGTATTATGGCCTGTTTCAACACTATTTGTGGGGAATCTTATACAGTCCGTAATTATACTGAATCTTATTTTGAGATTAAAATACCCAAAAATAAAATTTCGCCTGGCCAATACTTGGTTCATTATACTGTAATAAATAATGACGATAATATATCGTATTCTCCCATAACTCACATAAAAGTTATCGATGGCACACCGACAACCCCACCATCAGACAAAGAACCCTTTATCGTTATGGGTGCTCGTTATGCTGACCTTGCTGTAGCTAATGGGCTTAAAACACCACAGAGGCTGACTGCCTGGACTAAAGAGGGTAAGCCACATCCAGTAACATGGACTTATATAGGTGGAACACCATCATTTACTTCTCCTTTTTCACATATTAATTCCCCATTTTTCTATGATTCTGCTCCGTGGCTCCCCATTTCAGTTCAAGACGAGCAAGGTAACAAGCTCAAAATAAACCCAATCAATGTGTTTGGTAATGGTGGTACGCTAGGTCTTCCAAAGGCAGATTTTAACGATCCATTGGAAGAGCAATATCCCTCTGCTTTTGCTGTGCTGCTCAATGACAACACCATGGTTGGTTGGGGAGGAACCTTCGGTAATTCCTATACTCAATCTGGAGTTAAAACCATTACTACAAATGGCCCCTCTTATGCTGGGCTTAATGTGGATTCAGGGACATTATGGTATCACGGTGATTCTAATCACTCTAACTTCCCTACTGGTTCCTTTGATGATGTGGGGGCAGGTGGAAATAGCTTTTTTGCTATCTCGCACACTAACCAGCAGATGGAAGCCTGGGGAGCAATGACGGGTATTTTTAATTATCCTGGAGATGGAAAGAATGTTTTTGTAGGAAATAGTTTTGCTATTACTATATATAATCCCGGTACGGAACAGATACAAAGTTTGTGGGGCTCATCAATGGAGAACTGGCAGTTAGATCCAGATCCACGTTATTCTTCTGTTTCGAAACCACGTTACATTACATCAATGGCAAGGGGATTCGCCGTTATAGACGAAAGTGGTGATCTTTCTACTTGGGGTGATTCAAGTGTATTTGTCGGCTTTAATCCCTCACATCAGGATTTCATACAAGCTGCTTCAATTACTCCCTTTCTTATGAATTTTAACGTCCCATTCGGTAATTACGCAGTTCACCGTGATGGTACATTATATGCTTGGTCGGTTCCAGCCAGCAGCTCCGATGGCGATTCATGTAGTAATGGAGTAGATATAGCAACCACTAAACAAAAATTTCTTATGCCAGGAGGCACCCCTCCACATGGAAAAATATATTGGGATGGAATACAGAATTATAACGACGGCCCAGTGTTCGAAGAATTTATGGCTCTCAAAGATGTGGTTCAAATAACTTGCTCAGCTAATGCATCTGCGGCATTACGTCAAGATGGTACCGTATTAACCTGGCAAAATGCTGAACCTAGTAACGTTAACTTTATACCCCAACCTGAAATAAAGAATGTAAGAGCCATCTACTCAACAGGAACAGCATTTCTTGCTCTGACAGCAGATAACAAAGTCCATACCTGGGGTGGTTCTGATGGTGGTGGAGATAGCAATGAAGTACAAGCACTATTACAGGGTAAGCTGACCTATTATATGGATTAATATGATATCTGATACCAGAATAATAGTTAGTTCACTCTAAACCAGAAGGCGCAATCAACGTTGATGTTATATGACAGATTGCGCCTTATTACTTACATATATTGATATTAAATAATTTATTAATGTTGGTGCACTTTTTACTGTTCAATTAGTATTTTAAGGAAGAAAGGAGAGCCTGATTCAGGTTAATAGTAACTTGATCTGACACACAATTTGATAACTACCAGAGTGAATCTGCACAAGTACACATTATCAATAATCAGAAAAGCCACTATGCAGCTTGTCTGTCATTCAATATAAAATTAAATATTATATTTTAAGTAGCGAGGGAAGCCGGCCTTACCTGTTCCGTGTTTGCGTACAGATTCAGCTTGGTCGCAATATCAATAAGTCACTTCTATCGTAACAGCCATGATGATATCTCATTAAAAAATAAAAAAATATTAAATTAACGCTTTAAAATAATTGTCTAAATGTTGCATATATAGCAATTGCTATAATACTGATACATGTACCACATAAGATAGAACGAGTTATACGCCCATTACCCAAATAATGAGTTTCAAGCACAATTATATTGGCTGAGGGTGGTAGTACACATCAGGTGCGTAATTCCCTGACTTAAACGAAACATAGGTTTTTTAGGAACTTCTCTTATGAAAATATACAGATACGCTGTATTGCCAATGGCTCTTAAAGTAGCTTTATTTTTTTCTGGAATAAGCGGTAATGCAATAGCTGCATCAACATGTGGACCCACAATTTCCCAAAATAGGACGACACCCTGTTATCTCTCAAATAATGAAAATCTTACTATCGATAAAGGTGTATCAATTATTGTTCCCACAGAAGGGTTCATGGCAAGCCAATATGATAAATACTCTGGGAAAACCTCTGCTGTCAATGTCGGTAATGAGGATATTAAGGATCCGCTTATTACGGTTCATAACATTGAAAATAACGGAATTTTGAAAGGAACTAATGGACTCGTAGTAACTCCCAGTGGTCTTGTTGAAAAACTGGTTAATCGTGGAACCATAAGCACCATAAGCGGCGGCCCTGCACTATCAGGTGTAACTGTTGCTGGTACCCTGAAGACACTGGAGAATTATGGTTCAATCATAGACCCTGCTGGTGCTGGTGGTTCAATATTTATCATACCTGAGCTTGTTATTAAAAATCCTCATTACGGAAAAATAGATACCATCCAGAATCAGAAGGGAGGATCGATTCAGGGGATCATTATGAACGGGGGAACACTTACAAATCTTAATAATTATGGAATATTGTCTCAGTCGAGTAGTAGTAACTTCTTGCCTCCCGGAGCTTTGACTGCTGCATACGGCGCTGATGTCGGAATTTTCAATAATTATGGAACAGTGGCTGTATCCAATAAAGGCATTATAGTTAGCCAAGGGTCGACTCTCAAAGGCCTCAATAATCAGGTTGGGAGTAAAGGAATAATTGCCGGTGTGAATGCCATTGAAGTTACTGGGCAAGGCCCGGCTAGTGATAGTAAGAAAATCCAGCCGTCCAGAATTAAAAAGATTACCAACGCTTCCACCATATATGGAAATACAAAAGGTATTTATGTCGACGATAAAGGTGTTATTGAGACAATCACGAATACGGATACAGGCGTGATAAAAGGGATTATATTCTCTATCCATAATAAGGGAACTATCACCAACGGCATTGATAATGCGGGCACGATTGACGGCAATGTCGAGCTTGGAAGCGCCAGACTTTATCTGTCTGGCCCGAAGGCAATCCTTAAAGGAGATGTTTCTGGGACGAAAGATTCGATTGTTACTATTGGGAATATGAACCGTACTGATAAAGCGAAAAATCTAGATTTTACATACACCCACAACATGAATGTCGGAACTGTTAAGATATCATCGGGAAATAAGTTACGTTTAGGCGACGGACATACAACGGGAAAAATTTCTGGCAATATAGTTAATGATGGAGAGTTTTATTTCAATCGCAGCGATAAAGTGATTTATGGTCATAATATAAGCGGTGCAGGCTCTGTTCACCAAGTGGGTAGCGGCACAACCATTTTTCAGAGGGCAAACAACTATGCAGGCGCGACAACAGTCCAACAAGGAACACTTCTCCAAGGCGCAGAGAAGTCTTTCAGCCCATTATCATCCTATACAATCGGGCAACGTGGTACGCTTGATATGGGGGGATTTAATACGACAATTCCCGCTTTAAATAACAGTGGTAGAGTCGTGATGGGCGGAGATAGCAACGCTGTAGGGAGTATGCTGACGATTACGGGTGACTATAGAAGTAATAACGGTACGGTGAGTTTATCAACTGTATTGGGAGATGATAGCTCAAAGACTGACAGACTTGTGGTGAATGGCAAAACATCGGGTACAACTCATCTCGTGATCAAAAATGTTGGTGGAAAGGGTGCCAAAACGAACGAAGGTATCAAAGTTGTTGATATGAAAGGTGCAGCGGGCGGAAATTTCAGTTTGGCTGGTGACTATAGCCATAAGGGTAATCCAACTCTTGTAACGGGTGCTCATGCCTACCGTCTTTATAAGAATAGCGCCGACAATTCGTTGTATCTGCGCTCATCGTCGGATAATTCAAAACCCACATATCAGGCAGGCGTTAGCGTTTACGAGAGTTATGGACGGATGTTGCAGATTATGAATGCGCCAGAGTCCTTGCGTGACCGAACCGGAGGACGTAAGGATCGGGTGCTTGGCACAGGTGAATTCAGAAGCTCTGCTGCCGAAGACAGCACTGACGATAGTACAAGCCAGATGCCCACTGGGGTATGGGGGCGAATAACCGCTTCTTACGGTAAATTGTCGCCACGTGTCTCTACATCCGATGCGAATGCAACCACCTATAACATGGTTCGTGCTCAGATTGGTATGGACAAACGTTTTTATGAAAATAACCAGGGTTCAGTCACGGGCGGTGGCTTCCTGCAATATTCGAAGATTGATGCAGACGTAGGCTCTCCGCATGGTGACGGTAACATTCGTGCAAATGGTTATACGTTTGGTGCGACCAGTACGTGGTACGGCAAGAATAAGTTTTATGTGGATGGCTTAGCCCAGATGACCTACTTTGACAACGATCTGCATTCAAAGACTGCCGGCCGAGCTTTGGGAAATAGTAAATCCGCGCTGGGGTATGCATTGGGTCTGGAAGCAGGACAAGAGATTGGCTTGAATCAGAAATGGTCAATGACCCCACAAGCACAACTCGTATATTCTTCCATAAATATGAATGGGTTTCATGATCCGTTTGGAGCCAAAATCCGTTTTGACCGAAGCCAAAGTCTGAAACTTCGTGTAGGCACGACGATAGACTATCGTCAAAAAGCCACACGTTTATATGGTTTTTTCAATATTAATCAAGAGGTTTTGGGAAGAAATGACTCGGCTAAAGTCGCCGATGTTGCCTTTATCAGTGGCAATGATCGCACTTGGGGAGACGGAGGGGCGGGTGGTTCCTATAGTTGGGATAATGGAAAATCTTTCGTCTATGCTCAGGCTTCAGCCAGCACCAGCCTGAATAATTTTGCAGACAGCTACGATCTGAAGGGCCAAGTCGGACTAAGGACAACGTGGTAATTAAGAAAATGCCACCGGAATTAACAGAAAACCGTGGGAATGGCCTCCCACGGTAAGCATTTTCAGAGTTTTTATATGAGCAAGAGCAATGTTTCTAGTTGAGATCATGACTGCGCCCGTATATTCAGCTTCTAATAAATTGATTATGCAATCTTTTCGTCTGTAGCACTAAGCATAAACTATCAGTCAAAATGGTCTGCACTTCCCTTATTTTTCACTATAATGGTGCAAATTTGTTTTTTTGCTCACCTACTTCACTAAATTAGTGCAATTTTACTTAAAACTTGACTGTGATTTCTTCCGTTTTTACCCACTAACCCACTCATCCGCTGATCTTAAAGACTTTTAAAAAGTTGGCACACTTCTCGCAATACTCTTCTCATAAGCATCAATTTTATAAACATTGACCCTATACAGAGACACACATCATCAGCCCATTTCAGCCCATTAGATAACGCCGCATGTCCCTTGCGCCGAATTATCAGGCTGACGTCAACCAAGAGAACTCAGTATGTCCGTTGAACATGTTTTGTCCATGATTGAAGAACATCAGGTGAAGTTTATTGACTTACGTTTTACTGATACCAAAGGTAAAGAACAGCACATCACCATTCCTTCCCACCAGATTGATGAAGATTTCTTCGAAGATGGCAAAATGTTTGACGGTTCATCGATCGGTGGCTGGAAAGGGATCAATGAATCTGACATGGTGTTAATGCCAGATCCAACGACCGCAATGCGAGATCCCTTCTTTGATGACGCCACGCTGATCCTGCGCTGTGATATTCTGGAACCCGGTACCATGCAGGGTTATAGCCGTGACCCGCGTTCGATTGCCAAACGCGCGGAAGATTTCCTGCGTGCAAGTGATATTGCCGATACTGTCCTGTTTGGGCCAGAGCCTGAGTTTTTCCTGTTTGACGACATTCGTTTCGGCAATTCCATTTCGGGCAGTTATTACCATATCGATGATATTGAAGCTGCATGGAACAGTGGGACACGCTATGAAGGCGGTAACAAAGGTCATCGTCCGGGCATCAAAGGCGGTTATTTTCCGGTTCCTCCCGTGGATTCCTCTCAGGATCTGCGTTCAGCCATGTGTCTGACAATGGAAAAAATGGGGCTGGTGGTTGAAGCTCATCACCATGAAGTAGCGACCGCAGGCCAGAATGAAATCGCGACCCGCTTTAATACTATGACCAAAAAAGCGGATGAAACCCAGATTTACAAATATGTAGTGCACAATGTGGCCCATTCATTCGGTAAGACCGCAACGTTTATGCCGAAACCGCTGGTAGGCGATAACGGCTCTGGTATGCACTGCCACATGTCGCTGTCCAAAAATGGTACTAATCTATTCGCCGGTGATAAATATGGTGGCCTGTCCGAACTGGCGCTTTACTATATCGGCGGCGTAATCAAACATGCCCGTGCATTGAATGCCTTTACCAACCCAACCACTAACTCGTACAAACGTCTGGTTCCGGGTTTTGAAGCGCCAGTGATGCTGGCTTACTCAGCCCGTAACCGCTCTGCCTCCATCCGCATTCCGGTTGTGGCAAGCGCCAAAGCCCGCCGTATTGAAGTGCGTTTCCCTGATCCGGCCGCAAACCCTTATCTGTCCTTTTCTGCCCTGCTGATGGCAGGTCTTGATGGCATCATCAACAAAATCCATCCTGGCGATGCGATGGACAAAAATCTATATGACCTGCCGGCAGAAGAAGCTCAAGAGATCCCAACCGTCGCCTCTTCTCTGGATGACGCGTTAGCCGCTCTGGATGCAGACCGGGAATTCCTGACTCGTGGTGGTGTTTTCACTGATGATGCCATTGATGCTTATATCAAATTACTGCATGGTGAAATCGAACGAGTACGCATGACGCCACATCCGCTGGAATTTGAACTGTATTACAGCGTGTAATACTTGATAGCATCACAATTGCCCTTTTTGTTGCCGTGAAACTTTTGACCCATCTTCGGATGGGTCCTTTTCCTGCACATTTGCGACGGCAGATGACACTTGATAAACAAATCACAGACTGCACGGAGAGACTGCCCGGTTTATGCTTAACTAAGGTACAATGCACCAAAAAAGTGCAAAGGTTGGATGATGATGGTTGATTTTCCCAAAGCAGAACACATACTCGACTCACTGATTAACAGTGTCTTGGTACTGGATAACGATTTGATTATCCGCTATGCCAACCATTCAGCCATGCAACTACTGGCACAAAGTACGCGTAAATTATTCGGTACTCCCCTTCCGGTGCTATTCAGCTATCTCTCACTGGACACAGAATTGATGCGTTCCAGTTTGATTAGGGGTCATGGTTTTACCGATAACGAAGTGATATTGGTGATCAACAATCACTCTCATGTAATGTCGCTCAGTGCCCAACCCATTTCCGAACAGTTTATTCTGCTGGAACTCGCTCCTATGGATAGCCAGCGTCGTTTAAGCCAAGAGCAGATACAACAGGCACAGCAGGCGGCTGCGCGGGAATTGGTTCGGGGGCTGGCACATGAAATAAAAAATCCCCTTGGAGGACTGCGGGGAGCGGCGCAACTGCTTGCAAAAGCGTTGCCCGATCCCTCCCTGCGGGAATATACCCAAGTGATTATTGAGCAGGCTGACAGGCTGCGCGCCCTCGTTGATCGATTGTTGGGTCCACAGCATCCGGGAACCCGAATCAGCCAGAGCATCCACTATGTTGTTGAACGGGTTTATCAGTTGGTATCATTGGAAATGCCCGCCAATGTCACTTTGATCAAAGATTATGATCCCAGCCTGCCAGAGCTGGCGCATTATCCAGATCAAATTGAGCAGGTTTTACTGAATATGACCCGCAATGCACTACAGGCTCTGGGGGAAAAAGGTGGAACGATCATCCTGCGAACCCGAACCGCGTTCCAAATTACCTTACATGGTGAACGCTATCGTCTGGTAGCCAGAATTGATATTGAAGACAACGGCCCGGGCATTCCTCCCAACATTCAGGATACGCTATTTTATCCCATGGTCAGTGGGCATGAAGGAGGAACTGGACTTGGGTTATCCATCGCCCGTAACCTTATCGATCAACACGCTGGCAAAATCGAATTCACCAGTTGGCCGGGTCACACGGAATTTTCCATTTACCTGCCTATCAAGAAATAACCGAGCAAGAAATAGGGGATAATAATGCAACGAGGAAAAGTCTGGATCGTTGATGATGACAGTTCTATCCGCTGGGTACTTGAACGGGCGCTGAGTGGCGCAGGTCTGGAGTGCGTCAGTTTTGAAAATGCCGATTCCGTGCTGACAGCACTCTCACAGAACTGCCCGGAAGTTCTGCTGTCGGATATCCGTATGCCGGGTTTAGATGGCCTGAATCTGCTTAACCAGATAAAACAGAGCCATCCACAGCTTCCCGTCATTATCATGACGGCTCATTCCGATCTGGATGCTGCCGTTAGTGCCTATCAGCAAGGTGCATTCGATTATCTGCCAAAACCCTTCGATATTGATGAAACTGTCACATTGGTTGAGCGGGCATTGAGTCATTACCGCGAACAACATCAATCATCGCGCAATCCGCAAGTGGCAGCCTCTGTTTCTGAGATAATTGGGGAAGCCCCCTCCATGCAGGAGGTATACCGGATTATCGGCCGGCTTTCTCGTTCCTCCATCAGTGTCTTAATCAATGGTGAATCGGGAACGGGCAAAGAGTTGGTCGCCCACGCGCTGCACCGCCACAGCCCACGAGCTTCATCCCCTTTTATTGCCTTAAATATGGCGGCGATCCCG
This sequence comes from Xenorhabdus bovienii SS-2004, assembly GCF_000027225.1. Classification (NCBI taxonomy): domain Bacteria; kingdom Pseudomonadati; phylum Pseudomonadota; class Gammaproteobacteria; order Enterobacterales; family Morganellaceae; genus Xenorhabdus; species Xenorhabdus bovienii. The sequence goes on along the minus strand of NC_013892.1, from coordinate 203,602 downwards.
AAAGACTTGATTGAATCAGAACTGTTTGGTCATGAAAAAGGCGCTTTTACGGGTGCCAATCAAGTCCGACACGGGCGTTTCGAGCAAGCTAATGGTGGCTCGCTATTCCTGGATGAAATTGGCGATATGCCGCTGGATATCCAGACTCGCTTACTGCGAGTGCTGGCAGAAGGGCAGTTTTATCGGGTGGGTGGCTATGCGCCGGTGAAAGTGGATGTGCGCATTATTGCCGCCACCCACCAGAACCTTGAACAGCGTGTGACGGAAGGTAAGTTCCGCGAAGATCTCTACCATCGGCTGAATGTGATCCGTGTTCAATTACCCCCTTTGCGGGATCGCGTGGAAGATATTTCCCGTCTGGCACACCATTTTCTGCAACAGACTGCCAAAGAATTGGGCGTTGAGGCCAAAGTGCTGCATCCCGATACCGAAATCGCTCTGATGCGCCTGTCATGGTCGGGGAATGTCCGCCAATTGGAGAATGTCTGCCGCTGGCTGACAGTGATGGCAGCCAGCAAAGAAGTGCTGGTACAGGATTTGCCTGCCGATCTGATTGAGAACCCTCCAACGGAACAAATCGGCAATCTTCCCTCCTCCTGTTCTGCACTGCCTGAACACTGGCCGCGACAATTGGCTGAGTGGGCACAGAACGCCTTAAAAGAAGGACGCACTGATCTCCTTTCCGATGCTTTGCCGTTGCTGGAGCGTACCTTACTCAATTGTGCGTTGGAATATACGAACGGTCATAAACAAGAAGCCGCACGTTTGCTGGGATGGGGAAGGAATACGATTACCCGGAAATTGAAGGAGTTAGGGATCGCGTAATTATCAATTTACTGGCTCATATCACCCGTGAAAACTGCCGCTGACGCATCTGATTACGCAGGTAGCTATCAAAACACATACAGACATTGCGGATCAGCAACCGTCCCTTTGGCAATACCTGGATCTGCTTCTCCGTGATATCTACCAGCCCATCTTCCACTAGCGGAGCCAACAGTTGCAGGTCTTCGGCAAAATAGTTGGCAAAATTCAACCCATAACGCTGTTCGATATCCGCAAAAGTCAGCCGAAAGTTGCAGATAAGATCTTTGATCACATCACGGCGAATACAGTCATCCTGTGTCAGCACTAAACCACGCCACAAAGCATGACCCTGTTCTTCCACCGCCGCGTAGTAGATTTTGAGATCTTTCTGGTTCTGGGAATAACTATCGCCCAACATGCTGATAGCAGAAACGCCCATGCCCAATAAGTCACACTCTCCCTGAGTGGTGTATCCCTGAAAATTGCGGTGCAAAACACCTTCCCGCTGGGCAATCGCCAGTTCATCATCAGGGCGGGCAAAGTGATCCATCCCAATAAACTGATAACCATTGCCCGTCAGGGTAGCAATGGTGCCCTGCAAAATATCCAGCTTCTGTTCCGCACTCGGTAAATCATGCTCCTTGATTTTACGCTGCGCCGCAAACAAGTCCGGCAGGTGAGCATAATTGAACACACTCAGGCGATCAGGAGACAACGCCAGCACCCGCTGCAATGTAAAGGCAAAACTCTCTGATGTCTGCTTCGGCAGGCCATAAATCAAATCAATGCTGGTCGAAATAAAACCCGTTTCGCGGGCGCGATTGACCAGTTCGAAGATAAAATCCTCATCCTGCTCACGATTAACCAGATGCTGCACTTCCTTATTAAAATCCTGTACTCCCATGCTCAGGCGGTTAAAACCCTCATGGCGCAGATGGTCAATCACATCCAGCTCGATCTCACGTGGATCAATTTCAATAGAAAGCTCGGATTCCGGCAGAAAATCAAAGTGGCTACGCAGCACCGACATCAATCGGCTGATCTGTGTTTTGTCGAGATAAGTTGGCGTCCCGCCACCCCAATGCATTTGGCTGACTTTCCGCTGGGAGAATAATCTGGCTCGTGCCGTGATTTCTTTTTCCAGAATATTCAGATAGTCATCTGCCTTATGCTTCTGGCGAGTGACCAATTTATTGCAGCCACAGAAATAACAGAGCTTGTGGCAAAACGGAATGTGGATATAGAGGGAAAGTGGACGATCGGGATAACGCGCGGCGGCCTGTGCAAAAGCAGTATTATCGTACTGCTGGTTAAACTCCAGAGCTGTTGGGTATGAAGTGTAACGAGGCCCTGAATAGTTATATTTCTGAACCAAAGGTAAATCCCAAACAATGACTGGCTCTGACATACTGATTCCTTCCGTTGTTTTCGCCCCCCGAAACGCAACGCTTTTACTGAATTACAGCGCTGTGTTCCGATGGCACGAGTCAACCAATTTTTACGTCTCAATAGCTGCCATAGTTTACCCAATAACCACAATAAATAACATACTAATACTGTGGTTATAAGTAAGGTTATCAGAATGAATCTACCTTTATGATCGCGACAAATTTATGCTGAAATTACTTACCCTTCAGCAACTGCATGATATCTTCTTTCTTCTCTTCTTCGCTGTCATCTTCTTCCAGATTGATGCCCAGTTCTTCCATCAACTCATCGATACGATCCAGCTTCTCGTCAACATAAGCATTTTCTTCCTGAGAGAGTTCTTCACCCTTCTCGAGACGTGCCAGCAACTCATCCAGATACTCATCCTGCTCCAGCATTGCCAGCTCCTCCTGTGGTGACAGACGGGGCTTCTGGCTGGCTTTCGGTTTTTCCACAACCGGTTTTACCACGACTTTTTCGCCAATAATCAAAGGAACCGGAACCTTACTGCCGATACGCGGATCTTGCCCCTGCTTGTCTCCAGAACGATTCTTGTTACTGTCATTACCGTGATTACGGTTACCAGATGGGTGACCACTGTGTTTTTTCTGGCGTTTACGCTCACGCCCTTCAGCATTCAACTCTTCACGGCTTTTTCTTTTTTGCTTACCAGCCGAAAATTTCGCTGGTGACTTTTTCTTTAACTGGTTCATAGCTTGTGATCCTACTCGCTTAATCAGAATATTTTTCGCGGAATCTAACAGAAACCACCTATAACATCCAATGTCATTCACTAATTGTTCAAAATTCAGCTAATATTCTACGGAACTTTAACTCAATCAATATGATCATTTGCCGCTATGCGTTTTTTTGATACTTCGTCTTATCGCATGCCGTTGTTTCTTTGGATCACGGGCTATGCGCTTTTGTGGGTAGTCGCAAGCTACACACTCGACCCTACTGTACCTTATGATGCTGTCGAAGCCTTAAATTGGGGTATAAATGGAGAATGGGGATCACCCAAAAATCCGTGGCTAGTGGGCTCAGTGATGCTACCCGCCATTCACATCAGCACAATTTCCCTCAGTTTTTACTGGTATTTGACCCACTTTCTTGCCATTGCCATCGGAATGCTGGGTGTCTGGCGATTAGCTTTCCGGTTGACAGGCAAAGTTGAACTGGCGTGGCTTGCCATGCTGACACTGAATCTGTCCGGCATCATCAACTTCGATATCATTCCTTATAATGATAATTACCTGTTAGTCATGCTCTGGCCGTGGGCACTACTGTTTTTCCTACGAGCCATTGACGATCATCCCAAATGGTGGCTGGCATTCGCCCTCACCACAGGGCTGGCAACGATGGGAAAATATTCTTCACTTTCTATCATTGGCTCCGTATTTTTGCTCTCTCTGTTCGTACCCAGAGTACGCCGTAGCTATAGAGAGCCCCTGTTTTATCTCGCTATCGCACTCTGGTTCATGCTGATATTGCCCAACGTCTGGTGGCTGGTGCATAACGACTTCGCCGCATTTAAATGGGTCGACTCCCAGATTCAGCAAGGCTTTAACCTGCACACCACGCGAGCGGTACTTTCCGTGTTCTATCCCTTGCTCATCGTTGGTGCGTTCATTTACCTGTCAGGCGGACGGATTGGCTGGCCGAAACAGCAATCCAACGCGCTGGCCAATATCGTTATCCTGCTGCCCCTGCTGCTGATTTATGGCTGGTTTTCCTTCAATCAGGGCGGGCGAATGACCGAGTGGCTACAACCATTTATGACGGTAGCACCTGCGCTGCTCGTCGGTTCACTGACGGTACTCCCCCGCAAGCCCCTGAAAAACACACTACGGGGTTTGGCAGTCTTTGCGGTATTGGTTTGGATTGGCTATGTCGGTGTGATGATAACCAATGTCCGTGGTGCCGGGCAAAAGTTCGTTGGTATAAAAACGTTCGCTAACCAACTGGATCAGCGCTGGAATGAGCTTTATCCGACTCCATTGCGTTATGTTGGCGGAGAATATCTGCATCAATGGCTGACGTTTTACAGTCATTACCGCCCAGAAACAATACAGCCTTGGGAGTTAGGTAATGGTGAGCCCCCTAATGTGTATAATCGCCATATCAAAGAGAGCAGTATTGTGAAAGAGGGTGCGTTATTGGTGGGAGAGAAAGGTAAGAGCTGCGAACAGGAAAACTTCCAGTCTACACTCAAGCAATGGCCAGTGTTGGTCATCAGCTACAAGGAAGAATTCTCCTTCCGGCCACAGCCGAGTGCCAAAACTGAAACCGTCTGTATCGGTTTCGTTACCCCTGAAAATAATCAGTAACGATAACTAAAAAAGCCGGGTAGTGCATATCCGGCTTTTTCTTATCATCCCTGCTATTTAGTGAGCATCGACAAACGCCATTTTCAGCACAAACAATAATGTTACGACGATAACGCAAGGACTGATTTCACGCCATTTCCCCGTTCCCAGTTTCATAGCGCAATAAGCGATAAACCCCAGCGCAATACCTTCTGTAATAGAGAAACTGAATGGCATCATGACCGCAGTGATAAAAGCGGGAACGGATTCAGTCAGATCATTCCACTTCACTCGTGTCAGGCTCGATGTCATCAATACGCCAACATAAACCAACGCTCCTGCGGTGGCATACGCCGGCACCATACTAGCCAGCGGGGAAGCAAACATCACCAACAGAAACAGCATACCCACCACAATAGCCGTCAGCCCGGTACGTCCGCCAACAGAAACCCCAGAAGAGCTTTCGATATAGGCTGTCACCGAAGACGTTCCGACATAAGAACCCGCAACCGAACTGATACTATCCACATACAGCGCCTGTTTCATGCGAGGAAACTTACCACTACTGTCTGCAATACCCGCTTTATCCGTTACCCCAATCAACGTACCGGAAGAATCAAACAAGTTAACCAGCATGAAAGAGAAAATCACACCGGACAATGCGATATCCAATGCACCTTTGACATCGACATTTCCGACAACGCTCATCACGCTTGGCGGCAGGTCAAAAATACCGTGATACTCCACATAACCCATCATCAGGCCGATGACGGTTGTGACGACAATGGAGACCAGCACGGCGGCATGAAAATTACGCGCTGCCAAAATGGCAATGATAAAAAAGCCCAATGTTCCCAGCAGAACATTATGGGAAGCGAAATTGCCGATTGAGACGATAGTGTCTGGATTTGGCACGATAATGCCCGCATTCTTCAGCCCCATCATGGCGATAAAAAGCCCGATACCGCTAGTGATACCGATGCGCAGGCTCAAAGGGATATTAGCGATCATCCAATAACGAACGCGAAAAATGGTGAGGATCAACAACCCTACCGCGCCCCAGAAAATCGCCCCCATCGCGACCTGCCACGAAATGCCCATCGCTCCGACGACGACAAAAGCGAAAAACGCATTCAGCCCCATTGCAGGTGCAACAGCAACAGGAAGATTGGCCATCAACCCCATCATAATGCTGCCAAATGCGGCAATCAGGCAGGTGGTAACAAATACGGCTTTGATATCCATTCCCGCCACCGCCAAAATTTGCGGATTGACAAAGACGATGTAAACCATAGTCAGAAAGGTTGTAAACCCGGCGATCATTTCAGTACGAACCGTCGTGCCATGTTCCTCTAACTTAAACACGCGCTGAAGCAGACCCTGTTGATTTGCAGGACCAGAATTAAGTGTGCTCATATGATATTTATTCCCAAAAAACGAAGTTTTCGACCTATCCTACAGGAAACTTATTCAAATCGTTACCCTGAAAAGATAAAAAAAGTAAACGATTGCGGCAAGCATAATCAATGAGTTAAATAACATAATGATTTTTGTGCGGATTCATTGGCAGACGTTATTTTATCCTTAATCCTGACGATATCCGGTTCGTCGACAAGTAAAGAATCACTATTTCTGATTCTATTATCTGTGATTTTATACAGAGTCAAAATACTTCTGAATTGGTTGTTAGTTAATATATGTTTTATGTCCATTTAGCTTTCCCTATTCGGTTCTATTTTCTTTATTTTTTATCTATTATTTCTTACGATTTTTCGATTTTATAGATCTTGAATATTCCCTTAACTGCTTTTTATTAAATCCTTTTATTTTATCCAATTCATCATTAAAAATAACACGTTCAACCCTGATGAACATTTTAGCCAATATAAAACCAGAATAATATTTACTATTCAACATTAACTTGATAAACAAACAACATAACGCTATAGCAGAAAAATAGAAGAAATCAGAGTCATACACTCCTTTCAAATAAGATATAAACAAACTAAAAAAGAATACAACAGTATTTGTATATTTTTGGACAACAGGACCATAATAATAACCACTCAAAGTAAGCCCAATATGAGAAAATGAAATAAAAGCACTAATTATTAATGACAAAATAAAAGAAAATGCTTTTATTTCATAACTTGGATTTTCCATTAATAAACTAGGTATAGCTACCGCTACACCTGAAAAGAAAGCCATATAAACTATCATAATAAAAAATATTATAAAACCTATCTTAAACCGACCAGGGTAAGAAAAATATTTATTATAACTAAGATCATTCAACGTGATATTTTTTAACACTGGATCAGCATTTTTTATTTTTGCTTCCAGATCCTTAGCCTTACCCAAAAGTTTTTTAAATTCTGTATTTAAAATAAAATCTTTCATATTCATATAGTTGTTATCACAATCAATGTATTAATGCAATCAATATAATTATTCAGATAACTAACTAACAGGGTTTTCGTAAGCAACAGAGACAATAGAACCAATCATATAATTACCTGACGTTAATATATTTTCTGAATTCCTAATTGTTCCTGTCATTCCTCTACCTACAAACCCACCAGTTGCGATGAGAGAGTCTCTCAGATGGTTCCGCAATGCCTTCTGTATAGATTCTATAAGATAACGTTTAATGTACCACCCTGTTCTATCCTATCTTTAATTGCTTGGTTAACATTATCTGATTTGAATGAGAAATCAAGCATCTCCAATGACGATAGGTATATAAATTTTATTTTCCTGCTGCTTCTTTGACTCTTTTCTTCTCTTTAATCTCACGCCGTCTCTGAAATTCAACTTCTTTAATACGTTTTTTAGACTCTTTCCGAGTCATGTTTAATATTTCTTGTGTATCTTTAGTCAAAAAAATATGAGTAATTCTGAAAAGCTTCATATCTCTTACCGCATTAAAATAAAAATAACTATTCATAATAAATTTAATTAATAAAGAAAAAACCATAACTAATGCATAATAGAAAAAATGCAAAAATGGCGAACTATCAAATAATAATAATAAAACACTAATGACTAATGTAGATTGATATAGTATACGATGTATGTAAATCCCTTCCTTATTTCCCTTACCTAAAGATAAAAAACCAAAAAATATTAATGAAAGAATAGAAAAAACCAATAACATACATGTGATGATAGCTAACTTATTAACTCCACTATCTATTACATAAGAAATCAGAACCGCCAAAAGCATTGAAGATGATAAGACCAAACTAAATCCAATTATCCCCAATAAAAAATACACTTTCGACGTAACTGGATTAAAATGATATTTAAATTGTTTATATCCGATTTCTTCTTTTAATGATGAATCATTTATCTTCAATCTATGATCTAGATTCATCAATTCTATTAAAAGAGAATTCAATCTAACATTATAAATGAATTCTTTTATACTCATGAAGATCCTCATGTTATCACTCTTTTTATTAATATCCATTTGAAATATAACCCGCAGGTTTTTCAACAGCAATAGAATAAATTGCACCAATTATATAATTACCTGATGTAACTATACTTTCGGGATTCCTGATTACTCCAGTCATTCCACTACCAGCGAAAGCACCACCTGAAGAAAGTGTATTGATTAAATTTTTTATTTCTCGATTAGAAATCCCAGGATTATGACAATTATAAAATTGCTCATAATTTCTTACAGAAGAAAATATTTTTAATACTATTGATATAGTATGCAGCCCATCTCATGGTTTTTCGTTCACGAATTTGGGCTGCTCATTAAAAATGAATAAATCATAAAGTTTATTTCTTCATGCCACATTAGAAATTAATTACTACCTCCTTAATCAGTATCGCCATCAGGACTAGGAGGTACAGTATCTATCCTTGCTTTCCAAATTTTACCATAAGTTATTTTACCTAACTCATTAATCTGATAATCAAAATAAATACGGCCAGCTACACTATTAGAATCTGACTCTACATGACTAACATCCTCATAAGAAATACCAAAAATTAATGTTGCTGTATTCTTACTTCCCTGATCTGGCTGAGTTGGCATTGTTTTAGTGAATGTTTTATAGACTTGTTTTTTATAAGAGTCGATGCGAAAACTTAATGTAACCTCAGAACCAAATGGCACTTTAGTTTTATCTGTAGGATCATTGGTTCCTGTAATGACAACAAATAATCCATCATGCTCTTTATTATTCATGTAACGAGATATTGTAAAATAGTGTACTATATCGTCTTTAAAGACCAAATTAGATGGGATAAAAGGACCAAAGCTGGAATATACAGTACACATATCATAAACTCTTGTCAAATCATCCAGTGGTTGATTTTTTCCTCCACCAACATATTTAACATATGATCCAGCTGAAGATTGGATATTTCCATTAATAGAGACAACAACGTAAGAAAAAGTAACAAACTTATTTAGTGGAAAAATAGTATAGGGCAAATGAATAAAATAATTATGTAAATTTTTGATATCATTAACAACAATCTTCTGTTGGGAATACTTTCCATCTACATAAAATAATATAGTATCGTCTTCTTTCGCATTATTATAACTATCAATTGAAACCAAAAATGTAGAAGAACTATCATTTCCCCTAAGCTCACCGCTATAATCTATAATATTAGGAGAGTTCAACGTCTGTTTAGCAATATTGGATGGCGCCCCAGGATCGTCATCAATAATATATAACTTATTTCTTGAAAATACAAAACCTGTTTTACCGGACACTCTCGCTTTAAAATCAAGTACAAATTGAGACTTATCACTTAAGTAGATATAAAACTCCAGTTTGCCACTTTTATCTGTGTTTAAAACAATAGACTGCTCTCCGTATAACGACTGTTTCGATACCTCTGTATTTGGATCTTGATTAGAAAGGAATATCTTGACTTTATCTAAATTAGGTAAATATCCTCCAATGATAGTAATTGGCACTTCAGAAAGTGGATAACCGTTTATGTTTTTGACCATTGCAATGGCCCGAGTATATAATTTCCCATTTGGAGGTATATTAACTTCATCTGTCATCAATGCGGGTATAACATCTTCCTCAAAATAAATACCCAATGAATCCAAGTCCACCTCATGAGCAGTATAATTAATCGTTTTTGTCGAAAAGCCAACAGCATGAGCGTTAGGTACAATATCAAAGCTAACTATATCACCTGTTCTGAGATTTTTATCAATATGTAATTCAGTAGTAACTGAATGATAATTATCGCTATTTTTTATTGAAAAACATATGTTAGATGCCGTGGCATTCATTAAATTTTTGAGTTCAAATTTAGAATTAATGGGTATATTTGAATCAGACTTAAAAACAACATTAAGAATTAACACCTGTCCGATTACTATATTTGATTTATCATCTACTGACACGTTTATCGTATTAGACATTATACCATCCTCATTATAATTTAGATGACTCATTTTATTTTATAAAGATATAATCTTATTTACAAAAATAATATTGAGTCACCTAAAACAACCAACCACTTTCAAACATCACTCATATTATATTAAAAACTAATAACTACTTTTTCAATCATCCGGGTCTATACAAAGAGTCGTATCAATAGATGCCATCCAAATGTTTCCGTAGGATATTTTACCTGACTCATTGATTTGATAATCAAAATAAATACTCCCAGCCGCACCATTAGGAAATGTCACAACATCATTCACATATTTATAAGGAATTGGGATTATATATGTTGCTATGTTTTTGCTACCTTCATCAGGCTGAGTTGGCATTTTTATTTTAAATATCTGATTTGTTTTTTTCTTATAAGAATCGATGTATAAAGTCAATGTCACCTCAGTTCCAAACGGTACTTTAGTTTTATCTGTAGGATCATTGGTGCCAGTAATTGCAACATATAACCCCGCTTTAAGCTTAGTCTTCAAATGGCGGGATATTGTAAAACAATTAACCATATCATTATATAGTACTAAATCAGATGCATTGGAATACCCAAAACTAGAATATACAGTACACATGTCATAAACTCTTGGTACATTATCCAATGGCTGATTTTTTGAACCACCATTATACATTATGTCCATTCCAGCCGAAAATTTAAGGTTTCCATCGACAGTAACTATAATATAAGAAAAACCAGCATACTTATTTAATGGTAAAATGCTATAAGGCAATTGGAAAGTATAACCATGATTATATTTTTTCTTGCTAGTTAAAAATTGTTGATGAGCATATTTTCCATCAACAAAAAATAGTATACTATCATTCTCGCTTTCACCTTCATAATTGTCAATTAAAGCGGTAAATGTAGATGAGCCATCACTTTCAGTTAGCTTATCTCCTTGACGTTCTAAAATATCAGGAGGAGCTAATGTCTGTTGATCAGCATTAAATGGGTCACCCTGATCGTCATTCAAAATATATAACCTATCTTCTGAATACACAAACTGTGTTGCATCTGTTATTCTAGCTTGTAAGTCAAATACAAATTGTGATTTATCACTTGGATAAACATAAAATTCAAGTTTTCCGTATTTGTCAGTATTTATATCAATAGACGACTGACCATAAAGTGAATTCTTTTTTATTTCTGATTGCACATTCTTATTGGAACTAAATATTCTTACCTTATCTAAATTAGCCGCAAACCCTCCTATGATCGTAATAGTCTCTCCAGCAAGAGGCTTACCTTTTCTATCTGTGACTAATGCAGTAGCTAAACTATATGATTGACCATTCGGTGGTATATTCGGCTTATCTGTAGTTAATGCATCCACGACGGTTTGATCAAAATGGATATTTAATGAATGTCTGTCTACATCATGAGGAAAATAACTAATTGTTTGTTTTTTAAAACCAAGTGCAATTGCATGATCATTAGGTTTAATCAAAAAACTAACTGTATCACCTTCATTTATATTTTCGCTAATATGAAATTTAGTGGTAACAGTAAAACTCTTAGAGTTATCTAACACTGAAAAATCAGTATTAGATATTGTAAGATTGACTGGATTAGTTAATTCAAAAGAAATATTAGTTGACATTGCTATATCAGATTCAAAAGTAATATTAGCCGTTAGTAATTGACCTACAATTATTTTTGATTTACTAGCAGGAGATGTTGTTATATTACTAGCCATAATGATAATCTCATTTTAATCTTCAAAAAAATAATGTTTATTTAAATAAACATTAGCACTTTAAGATAATATATAAGTTGCAGTATTTCATAGAGTTTTACTCTAATTTTATCAAGAAATATTTTTACTCCCTATATGGTTTTATTTATAATGAAATCTTTATTCACATATTATTAATTTTATCAAAATTTAACACACAATATGCAATATTAAATTAAAAAAATATAATGAAAAATAGTTATCACATGATAACTATTTTTTATCACATATTTATAGAACAATATTACAAAAAACAACACCATAAACAATTTACATTGTTAATATTTACATTCATCAACATAATAAATAAATATTATTTTTCTAGCAACATATGTGAATGAAAATATTCTCATAAAATCTGATATTAATCAGGCTTATCTAACCAAGCACATGGTCAATGAGATTAAATCTGTGTCTGGATTTTCTTCCGTAAAATACATAGATTAATGACCAGTCACACAAATTAAAAAGGCACTAGTAATGCTACTGTCCATCATTTTATCATAGGCAGCATTATAGAGCTCATACCCATTACTTGGTGATTCACCTTTATCAACTCTGAATCTAGCAAAATATTCTTTTTCCCTCGTATTAGGAAAGTCTAAACCATCAAATAATCCCCAAGAATAAGCATTAGGAAACTCCTCAGAAAGCGCTTCACCCTTTCCTGACCCTTTGATATTTTTTAGATTGGGTGTATATGCTTTTGAGGAAGCAATATTTTCACACCTTATTTTCTCGTCAAAAAGATCATAAAGTGAATCTCTCTGACCTGCCCTATTAAAAAGTCTAAGCATATTAATTTTATATACATACCATCGTTCATAAAATAAATTATTTCCATAGGATGTTTTAACTTGAGCATTGATTGTCACTTTTCCAAAATTGTTGATCATAAATGTACCTTTATTTTCACCGGGTAGAATTGTATCTGTGCTTTTGGGCTCCCATGTATATTCCGGGTTATCAAGAGGCTTATTATCCAGCGTTCTTAGCTCCCCTCTCATATCACCACCAATGGCATTGTAAGGTCTTTCCTGTTCAGGAAAGAACTTATTAACATTTGTTGGATCACTTTTCTTAAAGAGATAAAGCCCAGCTAACTGTGGTGCAACTTCAAAATCGACTGCTGTTTCAGCTGCCCCAGGCTCATTACCATACAGAGTAGATATCATCAATTTCACCTTAACGCCTTTAATCCCCACATAGCTTTTCAGTTTCACCGTTAAATAACCATCGGGATCTGTTTCAAGATCTTGGTCAAATAAAGCAAGAGATTGATCATCAACCTTGCCGGAGTCTGGATCACGGCTCCAATGTATTTCACTGGGTTTAAATTTATAGTTAGCCAGTTTTTCCTTTGTATTCTTATCAAAAACCAACGCCTTATAGAGATATGAATCACTCCAATTACCTTTTAATGGTTTTTGAGGGTCAAAATTAACTTCAATAGATTTGATTTCAACATTCGCGGGAAGTGGAACAAAACTCACTGGCTCTGAACAAGCCATTGATGTCGATGGCCCTCCCTCAATCGCCAAACAAACTTTTGCACCTTCAACGGGTTTTGGCTGAGTCTGGGTACTGGCTAGTTGAGCTGTCCATGTTTTATTCTGATTATCTGTGACTTCATGCAATAAATAGGTCTTTCCCTGAACAGCATCCTGTGAAAGCTGAAGATGCCACTTAAATTGAAACACCTTATCCGTATAAGGTGTTTGTCCATCAGCGCCCACGACCTTTGCGATAAATTGATAGCCTTTCTTCCCATCAGCAACAACACCATTTTTTGGCGAAGCAGGCTGGAACGTAATCGTTGGCCATTTAAACTCCACGCTCGTTTTCTTCTCTCCGACACCCTCTACAGAAACCGTGACATCCACAGTCTGTTCCTCAGTACTGGTTAATGTCGCAGTCGCCTCCCCATTACCATCAGTAATACTACTCGCTGGAGTCAGTATTACCCCTTGCGGCAGACTTTGACTTTGCGGCCATGTCACCTTTTTATTTGTCTCAGGATTATCACTGGCATCCTTAGCCGTTACCTTCAAAGTATAAGTATCACGCACCAATATCGGGCTGACTTTTGAAAGTCCCAAATTGACGTTTGCTGCGTCAAAAGAAACCGATTTATCCGCTTTTGCAGATTTATCCGTATTCCCTTCTATGGATAACGTGACCATGACATCTTTTACCGGATCAGAGCTGATTAATTCCGCGGTTAATTTCCCCTCTTCGTCGGTAGTATCTCCCCTGCTCTTCCATTTCAATCCCGTTTTATCTTCCTTATCATGATCCCAGTGAACCTTATCAATTTTCTGCCTTTTCACTGGCTGATTGTTGCCATCCAATACCAGCGCCGTATATGTATAGGCTTGAATTCCGTCAGCAGTCAGCGTTTCTTTGGGTTCAACCTGAATACTGTTTACATGAAAACGCGCGGTATCTTCCCCAAAACTCACCGTTCCCACTAATTGCTTCTCTTTATCAGCATCGCCCATCTGCAAATAAACTTTTACATTCTGCTGGGGTTTAGTACTGGTTAAAGTCACGGCCTGTAACTTTCCATTCTCATCCGTCTTAGTTGTCTCTTGTTTTTCCCAACTCAACTTCAGCCCAGATTTACCATCAGCAGGCGGCTCAGTTATCCATTTGACATCATCAATCGTGGCATTTTTTACCGGGGCGCCTACCGGGGTATCAAAAGTAATCACCGGCGTAATGGTATAGGCATCTTTATCTTTACCACTGGCGGGTAATGGCCCTGCGGGGGTGATGTATGATGTGCCTTCTTCCGCTTTTTTCACCACAAACGGCCTGACAATCACATGCATCTGAACGGGGGGTAATTTCTGGTTGTTCTCCAGCATTCCAATCGCAAGGATTGGGTAATTGTTATTACCATCAGGTGAATATTTGGGAAAAGTAATGGTCGCAGTATGATCTTTGTTGTCAGACAGTTGGCCTTTATTGTCGGTAAACGTGCCATTAGATATCCACTCAACCTTCTTAATAGATGAATCGTGGAATTTAGCTGTGACTGTCTTCTGTTCATGGCTATAACCCACAATCTCTCCCGGCAGGGACAATTGCAGGTTTTGTTTTTTCTGATGATCCAGAACAATATTGTAATTTCTCTCAACCAAATCATAACGGCTGCCTGCCAACGTACGCATAGATGCGACATTATCCGAGGATAACTGCACACTGAGCGGGACGCCTAGTCTGTAATTAAAATTCGCTAAAAACTGGGTTTCGGTATGCCCGCTTCCCCCCTGTTTATAATCCACTCCTATCGTCACCAGCGGAATGGGGGTATACGTCAGCCCTAACTTTGCCAGACTAGGGTTTTTCTGTTTAGTATCCCGGTTGAACAGGGTCACGTTATCACCGAAATATTGTTCATAGGTCAGCTTGGCGCCCAGATTGGGATAAGCCGGCAGGAAGAATTCCCCGTTAATGTCATAACCATTGGCGGGACGTTCGTAATAGTCTTTGTGATCCCGTGAATGCTGCCAGTCACTTAAGCGATAATACGCGTTGGCCGAGAGTTTCAGGTAATCCCCCCAGATTTCCCCGCCCAATCCCAATCGTCTGTTTTTGCCGGTGAAATCATGGTCAAAAAAGGTATTCAGGCCATACATCCAGTTATTCTGAAAATAACGGCCTCCCAAACCGAAGTTCAGTGTATTCCGGCTGTCTTTATTCCGATAACCGACTTGAGAAAATAACAACCAGTCCGCTTTATTGTCATAAAGGGGGAATAATATATCAAACGCACTGTTCTCTAGCTTTCCCTTTTTATCCAGCGCAAAATTAATTCTGGCCGTACCGAACTGAGATAACCATTTTTGTGCCTCATTATTGACGGTACTATTTAATTTTCCCAAGGCATAAGATTTAGCTTGTTCGGCCAATTGCGAAGGAGAAGAGGACAGCATGTTGCCTGCGGTCTGAAGATGTCTTGCAATGCTATTAGGTGTATCGGGTTCTGAGATATCCTCGTTTTTTTGTATGGTATCCTTTTTATTGGTCGTCGAATTCAAGAATTTTTTACTTGAATCATTAACCGAAAAGTCTATATCAGACGTTTTGTTACTTACGTGATGATTATCTGTTTTTTCAATCAGAACATTGCCATCCGCAAAGGCATTCATCATTGTAGACGGTAGAATTAATACATATAACACAATAACAAAACGAATGATTTTACTAAAATATGAAAACATATATGAGAACCTCAGAATGTCTATAAGCAACAAAATCTCATCACCAAATATCCATGTAGAAAAAAGATAATGCTATTATTCCATCTTGATATATTAGAAGAAATTATTAAATATCTATTAATGAAAAATAGTTATCAGCCGATAAGAAAAAATTATTGCTTTTTGAAATTCTGGATTAATTTATTATTACAAATAAAACATTTCTTAACTTATTTCATTACCCAATAGCCATCTTAAAAGATAGTGATATAAAAAATCCCCTGCCTTTAACAGCAGGGAATTAATACAACCATAAAATATCTGATCAGGCTCAGATATTAATTTTCGGAATCATTATCAATGTTTTTTTACGCCAGAAACCGAACAGTGTTGTTCTTTGCCGTTGCATCGAAAAACGGCGGGCGACAGAGTTGGCAATGAGCTCCAGTGATAAACACATGACAAAATAAACCAGCGCAACAAATAAAAAGACTTCCATCGGATATACCATGCTACGGTTATTTACCTGTGTTGCTAAAAATGATAATTCTGCCACACCCACAATATAGGCCAATGAAGTATCCTTAATTAAGGCAATCCATTGGTTAATAAATGACGGCACCATCATTCTCAATGCCTGCGGCAAGACGATATACCACAACACTTCCCAACGGTTGAAGCCCAGCGATAACCCTGCACGCCATTGACCTTCACCAATCGCCAGAATGCCCGCTTTGACGCCATGCGCCAAATAAGCGGAGGTGATCAACGCCAGTGCACAGACCACAGTGGTGATTTCGGGAATTTCCATTCCCAGTACCACCGGCAGCAGAAAGTAAGTCCAGAAAATCAGCATAATCACGGGAATGGCACGGAAGAAGCCCAATATTGCCGCGAGCAGGTTAACCCAGAAGCCACGCAGCATCGCCAGCGCAACCCCCGCCACCGTACCCAAGACAATGGAAATCACCCCTGCCATGATACTGATCACCAAGGTTAGCGCCGCGCCTTCCAACGGCCCATCAGGAAAGGTGCCGAGCAACAAGTAGCGCCAATTTTCCGTAATAACGGTAAAGTCCATATCAGTATCCCCTCACCAGTATTCTCTGTTGACGCCACTGTCCCCAACCTTCCATGATGGCAATGACGGCGATATAAAGTACCGTCGCGACACCAAACGCCTCAAAGGTTTGCAGTGATTGCGTCTCCACCTGACGGGAAGCGTAGGAAAGCTCTGCCACACCAATCGCCATCGTCAATGAGGAATTTTTGACGATATTCATATATTGCCCCAACAGGGGTGGCATGGCGATTTTCAATGCCTGCGGCAATACGACATAGCGCATGGCCTGCCAGTCCGTCAGCCCCAATGCATGCGCGGCGTATTTTTGCCCACGGCCGATGCCCTGAATGCCTGCCCGCAGTTCCTCAGCCACAAAAGGCGCGGAATAGAGCGTCAAGCCAATAAACCCCGCCAAAAATTCAAAGGATGGCCATGCCAGTGTCAGACCCGCAATGGGGATTTCATGGGAGGTATTCAGCCAAATCATGGCGGCCTGAGGTAAAATTTGACCGGAAGCGAAATACCAGAAAAACAGTTGTACCAACAGTGGCGTATTGCGGAATACGGTGGTGTAAGCCGTAACCAGCCAACGCAACGGTTTGATCTGGCTGTCCCGCGCTGCAGTAATCATAAAACCCAGCAAGGTAGAAGAAATGATGGTGCAGACAGAAAGCCATAAGGTGATAAGGAACCCCTGCCAGAGCCATCGCAGATATTCAGGAGCCAGTAAGTGTTCGGTAATAAATTGCTCAAACATATCATTCACCGCATAAAAAAACAGCAAAGCCCCGCAAAAACGGGGCTAGTTTCAGGCGTTATTTTCCTAAAGTAGATTAAGGTTTTGCCTGACTGTCTAATGGGGCGAATTTAAAATCACCACGCGGCTGAGCCGATTTCGTCTCAGCACCAAACCAACGGTTGTAGATCTTCTCTGCATCACCGTCTTTTTCCAGTTTCAGCAGCGTCTGGTTAACCGCATTAATCAACCGATCTTCTCCTTTGGTAGCGGCTACCGCCTGATATTCACGGGTAATGCTGAAGGGTGAAATTTCAAAATCTGCTTTTTGCGCTTCCGGTACGTTTGCCAGCAAACCAACCAATTTCGCATCATCCTGCGTGATCGCCTGAACGTTACCATTCCTTAAGGCCGCAAATGCCAGTGGAGTATCGTCATAAGAGATGACTTTTGCTGTCGGATAACGCTCACGCAGCGTGATCTCCTGTACAGTGCCTTTATCTGCCCCAATACGCAGCTTAGCGATATCATCCGGGGTTTTCAGAACACCTTTGCGGGCAATGAACTTCTGTCCGGTGGCAAAATAAGGGATGGAAAAATTGACCTGTTTGGCACGTTCATCGGTGATCGTGAAATTAGCGGCAATTAAGTCAATTTTCTTGGAAGATAGCAGAGGAATACGGTTGGCTGGGTTAGTCGGACGTAATTCCAGTTTTACACCGAGATCACTGGCAACCGCGTTGGCGATGTCCACATCATAGCCCGCCAGTTTTTTCGTTTGCGGATCAATAAAACCAAACGGTGGGTTACTGTCGAATACCGCAATCCGTACCGTACCGGTTTTTTTAATATCATCAAGTTTATCTGCCTTCGCCACACCAGAAACCAATGCCAGACTGGTCAGCAGCGCAACAGTCGCTACGCGGGATTGATTGCGAAATTTCATTGAACACCCCTGTTGGTAATAAAATATTTATTGTCCGACAGAAGCTATCAATTTCAATATAGCACTTGAAATAATATAAAATGATATGTTTATCATTTTTAGGAATAAGAAAGCCAAAAACGCCGGAATAAAATTCCCGCGTTTCAGGCAGTTAAGATCATTGGTCTTTAGTGAGCAGTTTTTCTAGTTGATCGCCGCCAACGTGACGGAAATCCTGCCCTTTGACGTAATAGAAAATAAATTCACAAATGTTCTGACAACGATCCCCGATACGTTCAATGGAGCGGGCACAAAAAAGCGCGGTCATGACGCTTGGAATAGTGCGGGGATCTTCCATCATGTAAGTCATCAACTGGCGGACGATCCCTTCGTATTCCTGATCGACTTTTTTATCTTCATGGTAGATGCGGATGGCTTCTTCCAGATCCATACGGGCAAAAGCATCCAGTACATCGTGCAGCATCTGGATAGCATGGCGTCCCAACGATTCCAGGCTGACCAGCAAGGGCTGCTGCTGATGCGAGAATTTTTCCAGCGCCGTCTGACAGATTTTATTCGCAACGTCACCAATGCGTTCCAGCTCTGCAATGGTCTTAGAGATCACCATAATCAGGCGCAAGTCACTCGCGGTCGGCTGGCGCTTGGCGATGATACGGACGCAGGCTTCATCGATCGTCACCTCCATCATATTCACTTTCTGGTCATCTTCGATGACTTGCCGAGCCAGCTCTCCGTCCTGATTGTGCATCGCCAGAATCGCCTTACTGAGCTGTTCTTCCACCAGCCCACCCATTGTCATTAATTCCGTGCGAATATGTTCCAGCTCTGCATTGAACTGGCCGGAAATGTGTTTGCTATGATTCAGATTGTCCATACGCTATATGCCCCATATCAACCGTAACGGCCTGTAATATAATCTTCAGTCTGTTTCTTTCTGGGTGTGGTAAACAG
This sequence comes from Xenorhabdus bovienii SS-2004, assembly GCF_000027225.1. Lineage (NCBI taxonomy): Bacteria > Pseudomonadati > Pseudomonadota > Gammaproteobacteria > Enterobacterales > Morganellaceae > Xenorhabdus > Xenorhabdus bovienii. The sequence goes on along the minus strand of NC_013892.1, from coordinate 183,980 downwards.
CGTGTCTGTGTCACTGAACTCGATCAACTCTCCGAGGTACATAAATGCAGTGTGGTCAGAACAGCGCGCGGCCTGCTGCATGTTATGGGTGACGATCACCACGGTATATTCCGATTTCAATTCACTGATTAACTCTTCAATGCGTCCGGTGGAGATCGGGTCAAGTGCCGAGCACGGTTCATCCAATAACAAAACTTCCGGGCGGATCGCGATACCACGGGCAATGCATAAACGCTGCTGCTGACCACCGGAAAGGCTATAACCACTCTGGTGCAGTTTGTCTTTGGTCTCATTCCACAATGCGGCTTTTGTCAGCGCCCATTGGACGCGTTCATCCATTTCAGCCCTTGGCAGTTTCTCAAACAAACGCACACCGAAAGCAATATTGTCATAAATGGACATCGGGAATGGCGTTGGTTTTTGGAACACCATGCCGACTTTGGCACGCAGTAGGGCGATATCCTGTTTATCGGTCAGAATATTGGTGTCATCCAGGATAATTTCGCCTTCTGCCCGCTGTTCGCCATACAGTTCATACATTTTGTTGAAAGTGCGCAGTAACGTGGACTTGCCGCACCCCGACGGGCCGATAAAGGCTGTCACCTTATTCTGCTCGATATCCAGTGTGATGTTTTTCAGCGCGTGAAATTTGCCGTAATAGAAGTTCAGATCACGTACCTGAATTTTGCTTCCTGCAATGTCGTTAGCCTTATTCATCAGTTGCTTCTCTCTTAAATGCCTTTTCATTGCATATTGAAAATATCAGTGCTTTTTATTCTTAAACAGCACACGCGCCACAATGTTGATCAGCAGTACACACAAGGTAATCAGCAAGACTCCTGCCCACGCCAGTTGCTGCCAGTCAGAGAAAGGACTCATGGCAAACTTGAAGATGGTAACGGGCAGGTTCGCAATCGGCTGACTGAGATCGGTGCTCCAAAACTGATTGGAAAGCGAGGTAAACAGCAAAGGCGCGGTTTCCCCTGCAATACGGGCTATCGCCAGCAAGACACCGGTCATGATGCCGGATATCGAAGCCTTTAACGTAATGGCAGAGATCATTTTCCATTTCGGTGTACCCAGCGCATAAGCGGCTTCGCGCAGATTATCCGGGACAAGTTTCAACATGTTTTCGGTCGTGCGGATCACGATGGGAATTTGGAGCAACGCCAATGCGATAACCCCTGCCCAACCGGAAAAATGCTGCATTTTTGTCACAATCACCGAGTAAACAAACAATCCGACGACAATCGAAGGTGCTGACAACAGAATATCGTTGATAAAGCGGGTCACTTCAGCCAGCCATGAGCGGCGGCCATACTCCTCCAGATAGATGCCGGCCATGATACCCAATGGCGTGCCAAACACGGTTGCCCAGAAAATCAGCAGCCCACTGCCGACGATGGCGTTTGCCAGCCCGCCACCTTCGGTATTAGGCGGGGGTGTCATTTCAGTAAACAGCGCCAGCGACATGCCATCAATGCCTTTGGTGACGGTGGAGAATAAAATCCAGATCAACCAAAACAGGCCAAATACCATCGTTGCCATAGACAACAACAGGGCAATACGGTTTTTCTGTCGGCGCCATGCCTGCATCCGGCGGCGGTTGTTCATCTCCGCCGTATTTATCGCGCCAACCGCACGTGGCTGAGGATTATTACCCGTGGTCATCTCAGCGCCCCTCATTCTTTGCCAGACGCAGGATCATCAATTTCGACAACGCCAGCACAATAAAGGTGATCACAAACAGGATCAGTCCCAGTTCCATCAATGCTGCGGTATGCAAGCCGGATTCCGCTTCGGCGAATTCGTTGGCCAGGGCGGACGTAATGCTATTCCCCGGCATGTAGAGAGAGAGACTGTCAAGTTGGTAGGTATTACCGATAATAAAGGTCACCGCCATCGTTTCCCCCAACGCCCGGCCAAGCCCCAACATGACGCCGCCAATCACGCCATTCTTGGTGTAAGGCAGGACGATACGCCAAATCACTTCCCAGGTTGTACAGCCGATCCCATAGGCGGATTCCTTCATCATGACCGGCGTTTGCTCAAACACATCACGCATAACGGAAGCGATATAAGGAATAATCATGATGGCGAGAATGATGCCTGCCGTCAGAATGCCGATACCAAAAGCCGGGCCGGAGAACAGTTCTCCCACGATGGGAATACTCGACAGCACATCACCGACAGGTTGCTGGAAATAAGTGGCGAACAGAGGAGCAAAGACAAACAGCCCCCACATGCCATAAACAATACTGGGGATCGCGGCCAGTAGTTCAACCGCCACGCCCAGCGGACGTTTCAACCAGTTAGGTGCCAGTTCCGTCAAAAACAGGGCAATACCAAAACTCACAGGAACGGCAATAATCAGGGCAATCAGTGAGGTCACCAATGTGCCATAAATCGGCACCAGTGCGCCAAATTGCTCTGCCGGCGCATCCCAATCCTTGTTCCATAGAAAACCAAAACCAAAAGTTTTGATACTCGGCCAGGCAGCAATAATCAGCGAAATGATAATGCCCCCCAGCAGAAATAACGTCATCAGCGCAGCTAGTCTAACCAGTGCGCTGAAAATAATATCGCCATTTTTGCTTGGTGCTTTCAGTGCCGTTTTACGTTCGGCCATACGCTTAATTCTCATTTGGGTTAATTTCCCCCTCAGCAAAAGGGCGCAAAGGGGGAATGAATCAAAGTGACCGATTCAACAACGGTTAATATAAAGATAATTTTAGTACAGCGGATTACCACTGCTGTCTTTTATGTCGCGCTTCCATGCTGCACGTATCTGTCCAATGACGTCTTGCGGCAGGACAGAATAATCCAGATCTTTCGCCTGTTTTCCGCCCTGCTCATAAGCCCAATCGAAAAATTTCAGCACTTCAATCCCATTCGCCGCATTTTTCTGCTGTTTGTGGATCAGAATAAAAGTCGTTGAAGTGATCGGCCACACATTGTCACCTTTCTGGGCTGTCAGATCCTGAGCGAAACTTTTGCTCCAATCCGCCCCTTTCGCCGCAGCACTGAAATTCGCTTCAGTAGGCGCAACGACTTTGCCGTCTGCCGAAATCAATTTGGTATAAGCGAGGTTATTTTGTTTCGCATAGGCGTATTCGACATAACCGATGGAACCGGGCAAACGCTGGACGAACGCGGCAATGCCATCGTTACCCTTGCCCCCCAAGCCGGCCGGCCATTTAACCGTCGAACCCACCCCGACTTTTTCCTTCCAGAGACTATTCACTTTGGACAGGTAGCTGGTGAAGACGAAGGAAGTACCAGAGCCATCCGCACGACGAATGACGGCGATATTCTGATCGGGGAGTCTGAGGCCGGGATTCAGTTTTGTAATCGCCGGATCATTCCATTTCTTGATATTGCCCAGATAAATGTCACCGAGGGTTTTGCCATCCAAGACCAACTGGCCGGATTTAATACCAGAAATATTCACGGCCAGCACAATGCCACCGATCACCGTTGGAAACTGGAACAGGCCATCAGCTTCGAGTTTTTCATGAGAAAGCGGGGCATCAGATGCACCAAAATCAACGGTATGGGCAATAATCTGTTTCACACCACCCGAAGAGCCAATACCCTGATAATTGATTTTATTGCCCGTTTCTTTTTGATAGGAATCTGCCCACTTGGTATATACCGGTGCCGGGAATGTCGCCCCCGCTCCCGTCAGACTGGAAGCAGCAAACGAAGACAGAGATGTCATGGCAAGTGCTGCTGCCATGATGCTTGCCACGGTGGTACGCATTGGTTTCATACTCCCTCCTGCTGGGATACGCATCATTAATTAAAAACAAGCGTCAAACTACGTCAACAACTTTGCCTGTATCTGAATAATTTTTATCTGAAAAAAGGATTCAGGGGAAAAATAAGTTAATTCAATGACAGCAAAATGTATTAATTATGACATTTTTATGACAGCCTCTTTTGAAGGGACATTATTATTTCGTCACCCGTGGGATATAAACGCGCATGGACAACCCGCCTTTTTCGCTTCTTCCGACTTCGATGTAACCATCATGGATATCAACGATGCGTCGGATGATGGCAAGCCCCAGACCTGCCCCCCCATTATTGTGAACGCGTTGCCCCTGTGTGAAGGGCTGGAACAGGGTAGCGCTTTCTTCTTCTGTCATCCCTGTGCCATTATCTTCCACCTGAAACCAGCCAAACTTTTCCGTAACGCCACTACTGACCCGAATCCATCCCTGTCCATAGCGATGGGCGTTAGTGAACATATTGCTCAAGACGCGTTTGATTGACAGGGGATTAGCCATAATGACAACCGGGTTGGCTGACAGATGATTTTCAATATTCCCGACGCCGTCATTTTCTACAGTTATCGCTTCATCAAGCAACCCATTCAACTCGCAGCACAACATTGGCATATTTTGCCCAGACCGCTGATAATCGATAAATTGATCGATCATCGCATTACACTCCTCAATATCACGATTGATAGATTCCCGAAGAAAATTGTCTTTCCCTTCTATCAGTTCCAGCGCCAGCCGTATGCGAGTCAATGGTGTGCGCAAGTCATGACTCACACCCGCTATCAAGCTAGCGCGATCCGTCTCCAGCGCTTTATGCGCTGTCGACATTTGATTAAACGCCCTGATCAGCGAACGTATGGCAGGAGCTCCCGCTTCGGGGAGTGGTGCTGCTATTTTCCCTTTTTCCATCTCTCTCACTGCTTTCTGCATCGTTCTCAATGGCTGTCTCTGGGCGCGTAGGTAAAACCAGAAGGTGATAGAAACAGCCGAAGCCGCCGTGAAAACACTGGCAAAGACATAAAAGAACACGATGGCGAATGAGAGTTTTTCCATCTCGACCAGTCTCTGGGCAGCCAGATAACTGATCATCAGGCTGCCCAGCACAATTACCAAAGTTAAATAAATAACATGGGAGAACAAAGCGCGCAGAGAGAGCCAGAGCCTTTTCATACCTTGCTTCCATCAGGCACAAAAACGTATCCCAGCCCCCAGACCGTCTGAATATAGCGGGGATGGGCAGGATCTTCTTCAATCAAGCGGCGCAGACGGGAAACCTGTACATCAATGGAGCGTTCCATTGCACCATATTCCCTTCCCCGTGCCAGACTCATCAATTTATCCCGCGACAGTGGCTCGCGAGGGTGGGAAACTAAAACTTTCAATACAGAAAATTCGCCGCTGGTCAGGGACAATTGCTCATCTTCATGGAACATTTCACGCGTTCCAAGATCGAGTTTGAATTTGCCAAACTTCACTACCGCATTATCCGGCGTTGGTGCCCCCGGTAACTCATGGCTCTGACGGCGCATCACCGCTCGCATACGAGCCAGCAGTTCACGCGGGTTAAAAGGCTTGACGAGATAATCATCAGCGCCGATTTCAAGGCCAACAATCCGGTCAACCTCCTCCCCCTTCGCTGACACCATGATAATGGGGATCGGGTTATGCTGGCTTCTCAATCTTCGACAGATAGATAGGCCATCTTCGCCTGGCAACATTAAATCCAGTATAATCAATTGAATGGATTCTCTGGTTAATAAGCGATCCATCTGTTCTGCATTTGCTACACTACGAACTTGAAAACCCTGCTCTGATAAATAACGCTCCAACAACGCCCGCAAGCGCATATCATCATCAACAACAAGGATTTTATAACTCTCTTGCATGTTTCAGCTCCCAAGATGCTCCATGCCCGCCATATCCATTACTCTCACAGAAACCCCAAACTTCAGTAGAGACTAACTTCATGTATTTTAAGGCTGTTTACGGCATTATCAACAATTGCTTATGGTTCTGCCTGCCATCCTTGCTCCCTATCTCCGTGGTTTACCCCAACGGCTGGTAGCCAATCTCCAGAATCCAGTAAATCGCCATACCATTGGGAGTCATGACGGTGATTTCATCATCCACCTGCTTGCCAAGCAGCGCCCTGGCCACAGGTGAATCAATAGAAATCCACTTTTTGGCAGGTTCAAATTCATCCGGCCCCACCAGACGAAAAATATGTTCTTCGGCTTTTTCGTTTTCGACTTTCACCCATGCACCAAAAAAGACTTTGCCTTCCTGTCTCGGATCAGGATCAACAATTTGCAGTGCATCAAGTCGCTTGGATAAAAATCGCACACGACGGTCAATTTCTCTTAATCTTTTTTTGCCATAAATGTACTCGGCATTTTCCGAACGGTCTCCCAGTGCCGCAGCATCGGAAACAGCCTGAGTTACGTTGGGGCGTTCGACTTTCCAGAGATATTTCAGCTCCTGATCAAGCGCATGCCAGCCTTCTCGGGTAATGTAGTTACTCTTCGCCATGAAAAAACCCACTTGAGAAAATATGATTAATGGCGGAGTACTATATCTTAACCCATAAGATATTCGATGAAATCTGTCTCAACATGACCGAAATATCGCGCTAAACTGGAAATTATCGCGCTCTGCACGTATAAATGGAGCCAGTTTGAACCATGCCATTATTATGTTAGATGAATCTGGCACTGTCTGTGCAATTCTGATGATATCTACAGCCGCTAAGAAAGTTGAAGAAAACAGTCTATGAATGAATCTTTAAGTCGAATCATTGCCGGTGAGTTACAGGCTCAACCACAGCAAGTCCTCGCCGCCATTACTCTGTTCGATGAGGGAAATACCGTTCCCTTTGTCGCCCGTTACCGTAAAGAAGCCACCGGAGGTTTGGATGACACTCAGCTTCGCCAACTCGAAAGCCGCCTGGGTTATCTGCGCGAACTATCAGATCGCCGTCAGACTATTCTGAAATCTATTGAGGAACAGGGAAAGTTAACCGTTGAGCTCGCAGAGGCGATTAATACCACGCAGAGTAAAACCGAACTGGAAGATCTGTACTTACCGTATAAACCCAAGCGCCGCACCCGTGGGCAAATTGCCATTGAAGCCGGGCTGGAGCCACTGGCCGACCTGCTGTGGCAAGATCCGCAACAAACGCCAGAACTGGCGGCAGCCGCCTATGTTGATGCCGACAAAGGCGTTACCGATACCAAGGCTGCACTGGATGGCGCACGTTATATCCTGATGGAACGCTTTGCCGAAGATGCGGCTCTGTTGGTGAAAGTGCGCGAATATCTGTGGAAGAATGCGCATCTGGCCGCCAAAGTTGTCGAAGGTAAGGAAGAGGAAGGCGCCAAGTTCAGTGATTATTTTGATCACCATGAACCGATTGCCACCGTTCCATCCCATCGCGCTCTGGCCATGTTCCGTGGGCGCAATGAAGGCATCCTGCAACTGGCTCTGAATGCCGATCCTCAATTTGAGGAAGCTCCTAAAGAGAGCTATTGCGAACAGATTATCACCGATCACCTGAACCTGCGGCTGAATAACGCGCCGGCTGACAGTTGGCGTAAAGCCGTGGTGAGCTGGACATGGCGCATCAAGGTGCTGCTGCATCTGGAAACTGAGCTGATGGGGACGCTGCGCGAGAAAGCCGAAGATGAAGCGATCAACGTTTTCGCCCGTAACCTGAACGCTCTGATGATGGCCGCCCCTGCGGGTATGCGCGCCACGATGGGATTAGATCCGGGGTTACGGACTGGGGTGAAAGTTGCCGTCGTAGACTCTACAGGCAAGCTGATTGCCACAGATACCGTTTACCCGCATACCGGGCAAGAAGTCAAAGCTGCTGCTGCCGTTGCCGCTCTGTGCACCAAATATCAAGTCGAGTTAGTCGCCATTGGTAATGGTACGGCATCCCGTGAAACGGAACGCTTCTTTGCTAACATCCAGAAACAATACCCTGACGTCAAGGCTCAGGCAGTGATAGTCAGTGAAGCAGGTGCATCCGTCTATTCCGCCTCTGAACTGGCAGCATTGGAATTCCCTGATTTGGATGTTTCACTGCGTGGTGCCGTTTCCATTGCCCGTCGCCTGCAAGATCCGCTGGCAGAACTGGTGAAAATCGATCCAAAATCTATTGGTGTTGGTCAGTATCAACACGATGTCAGCCAGACTCAGCTTGCCAAAAAGCTGGATACCGTGGTTGAGGACTGTGTAAATGGCGTCGGTGTTGACCTGAATACCGCATCAGTCGCTCTGCTGACCCGCGTCGCAGGGCTATCCAAGTCGGTTGCCCAGAATATCGTGAACTGGCGTGATGAAAACGGCCGCTTCGACAACCGTAATCAACTGTTGAAAGTGAATCGTCTGGGGCCAAAAGCGTTCCTGCAATGTGCCGGCTTCCTACGCATCAATCAGGGTGATAACCCGCTGGATGCCTCAACCGTTCACCCTGAAACCTATCAGGTTGTCGAGAAGATCCTGGCCACTACCGAACAGTCCCTGTCTGAACTGATGGGCAATCCTGGCGCCCTGCGTGGTTTGCAGGCACAGGACTTTACCACGGATAAATTCGGTATCCCGACCGTTACGGATATCCTGAAAGAGCTGGAAAAACCCGGCCGTGACCCGCGTCCTGAATTCAAGACAGCGACTTTCACTGATGGCGTCGAAACCATGAAGGACCTGCGCGCCGGCATGATTCTGGAGGGAACGGTCACTAACGTTACCAATTTCGGTGCTTTCGTGGATATCGGTGTACATCAGGATGGCTTAGTCCATATCTCCTCACTGTCTGATCGTTTTGTGGAAAATCCACATACCGTGGTCAAGACTGGCGATATCGTGAAAGTGAAGGTGATGGACATTGACCTGAACCGCAAGCGTATCGGATTGACTATGCGTCTTGATGAGCAACCCGGCGAAGCTCCGGCACGTCGTAGCGGTTCTCAGAGCAGTAACCCGCGTAATAGCAACGAGCGCAATGGTAATGGCAGAAACCGCCAGACTTCCCGCTCTCCGGGATCAACGGCATTGTCCAACAGCGCCATGAGTGATGCTCTGGCTGCTGCATTCGGCAAAAAGCGTTAATTCGGGATAATCATCGTCTAACTGGCTCACCTGAGCCAGTTAGACGAAAGACCTTTACGGGGCGGTTGATACTGACAGCCCGCTGCGATGCAACGGCAGCCCTGCGTTTTTTCCGTAAAGCAATACGCCAGCACGGCAGACCCGCCGTCGTGACTATCGATAAAAGTGGGGCCAATACCGCCGCGCACAAACGATTTTAGCGGGGATAGAACTCGTTTCGATGCTGCGTAAAGGGCAATACTCACAACCCGAAGATAAGACATTGTCACCGGCAGAGATGTTTTATCGATTGACTCCATAAATAGTCATCATCCCCACCTCCGTACAAACTTTCTCTGTTAATGCGATAGAACCGTTCAGGCGCATCCAGCCAGACAACTCTGCTATCCGGCCTCAGTACCCTTTCAACCATGATGGATATCGTTAGTAAGACTTTTCCTAAATCATAAAAAAATCAAAGTTCATTAAGAATGATAATTGATAAGCCCGTACAATAAACCCCCAACCTCTGGCAGGATACTGATTTTATATAAACTTTACGCATAACATGCCGATGAATTATTCATCGGTACATTAGGATAAAAAGAGAAAGCTAATGAAAAACAACAAGGAGTCTATGTACCTGCGGGAAAGAGCCTATATGAGGGAACTGGCTCAACGCGTGGCGAAAGAATCGCCTCACCTGGCCGACTTTCTGCTTGCCTCTCATGATCCGGATATTGAACGTGTCTTCGAAGCGTTTGCCCTGCTGATCGCCCACTTACGGGATAAACTTGAGGATGATTTCCCCGAAATTACCCACGGCATTCTTTCCCGTATCTGGCCGCTGGCCCTGAGTCCCATTCCGCCTACGACGGTCATGCAATTTCATCCCACCGACGGAGAACATCAGGGCGCCGTTGATATCCCGGCAGGCACGCCGGTTTCTGCCCATGTCAACGGGCAGTTACTCACGTTTAAAACCTGCCGTTCCCTGCATATCGAACCCCTTATCGTGCTGGACAGGGCGGTGAAGAAAACCGGCACACACAGTGAGATAGTGCTGACGCTTTGCCAGACAGGCATTCCCTCCCCCGTCTGGCAAAGCGGGTCACTGTCTTTTTTCCTCGGTACGGACAGTGAACAGGCGGCGCTATTAAGCCTGTGGCTGGATCAACATATCAGTGACGTCAGCCTGAGAGTCCGGGGTGAACAGCGAGAACTGAGCTGTTTTCCTTATGGCTGGCACAATCTGTTCGATACCCCCATCCTGCCGATGGAAAAACACACTTATGCCGGGCTTCAGTCTCTCATTGAATATTATGCGCTGCCCCAGCTTTATAACTTTATGACGGTGGATATCAGTGACTACTGCCGTGAGGTGCCGTTGAATGCCGACGGCACCTTTGAACTCATTTTTCGTTTTGAAGGCGAATTGCCACTGGAAGACGTTGATGATGCCTTTATGCTGGGCTGCGTCCCGGCCATTCATCTGGAAAATCTGACCAGCCTCCCCATTCCGCTGACGCCAGAAAATCATCGCTATCCCCTGCCGCTCGGGGAGTCCGTGCGATTGTTCCGGCTGCGCGATATTCAGGTTATTCAGCAGCCTGATGAGAAACAGCAACGCGGCACGCCATACCGCTACCTGCCCATTGACCAGTTTACCCCGGCAATGGGCTGGCTGGCAGAAGACGGGGAAGCTGACACTTTTTACTACCTGCTCCAGACAGCGCGTGATTTGCCGGGAAGGCTGACGCACCAGCTCCATTTTTTTGACCTGACCGGCCGACCCGCCGTGAACTTACCGGAGATCGCCGTCGCCTGTCATTCCTGGGGTTACCATGAACAGGCCATTGCGCTGGAAAAAGGCACCCTCACCGTGATGCAGGAAGGTTCCCCGTCCCATCTCAATGTGCACAATATTACGCCGGTCGCCACCGATTACCCGTCGATGTTACAGGATAATTCCGGCTGGCCGCTGCTTTCCTGCCTCTCCAGCCCGCCGATGTTGTTATTTACTACCGAAAGCCTGAAACATTTCCTCCGCCTGTTTGACCCTTACGCCGAACTCAATCGTCCGCTGAGCCGCCATATCCGCCGGCATATTGACGGCATCGTCCGGGTGGAGGAACGCCTGACCGACAGGATGTATAAGGGCAGACCCGTCCGGGGTCACCTGTTGTCACTCACACTGAACCCTGACGGCTACGCCAATCCGGGGGAGATGTACCGTTTCTGCCGGTTGATTAATCAGGCTATGGCCTGTTTTGTCGGCCAGTCCACCTTCGTCAAGCTGAATGTGTATACCCCGAACTGTCACAAAGCCCTGTGGGAATTCTGGGAAGTCTATGGATTACGCAGGGATATGTAAGCAATAGAGAAAGCACAATAAGGAGCAAAACAAAACATGATGAATATGCTGTCTTCTGCCAAAAGTGGATTACGATTTACTTTTCAGGTCGCGGGGCTTCCTGAAGATACGTTCAGCGTGGGGGAATTTTCCCTGCAGGAAGGGTTATCTGAGCTGTTTACCCTGAACCTGACGCTGGTCAAAACGCACACACTGAACCCGTTTAAACCCCAGACGGAAGTGGATTTGACCGCCTTGCTGATGCAGGAAGCGGTGTTACAAATCTTTAATGGGGAACTCGCACAGCGCAAAATCACCGGTATCATCTCCCACGCCGACTGGGCAGGCACCGACGGCAATAAAACCCTCTATACCCTGACGGTGCGCCCTGCCCTCTGGCGTCTGACGCTCAATCAGGACAGGGAATACGTGACCCAGAAACGGGAATCTGACTATGCATTTTTCAATCGTCTGGCCGCGGAAGAAGGCATCAGTTTCTGGTTTGAGGATGAAACGGCATTTTTCAGCGACAGTCATCTGGGGATGACGGCCGGGCTGCCGCTGACTTACAGCCCGCAACCGGAAACTGCCCATGGGATAGATACGATTTATCAGGTACGGCTGGGCGTCGGAATGAGTCCGCAACGCAGCCTCCACAAAGACTTTAACTACGACAATCCGCGTTATCACCTTTCCCATATGGAAAGCAGTGAAGGTTTTCGCGATTTTGGTACACAAACCCCTTATACCGTCTTTGAGAGCTACGGGCGTTTCCAGAAAGATGCGGCGGCCAAACCGTTCTTAAAATACCGTCATGAAGCGCTGGATAACCAGAAAAAGACCGGCAGCGGAAACAGTAACTGCATCAAACTGATGCCGGGTAAAATCTTCGAGATCAAAAATCACCCGCACGCCCCATTGAATGCCCGCTGGCAGATTGTCGGTATCAGCCATCATGGGCGCTGCCCACAGGCACTGGGTCATGATGGCGGTGATGGCACGACACTCTCCAATCAGTTCAGCTTTATCGACGGCCTCGCCGACTGGCGTCCGCCGTTCTATTACAAGCCCTTAGCAGATGGCGATGAAACCGCCATCGTCGTGGGTCCCGAAGGAGAAGAAATCTTCGTCAATAAAGACGGTGCCATTAAAATCCATTTTCACTGGAACCGCTATGACAACGCGGATGATGGCGCATCCTGCTGGGTACGGGTGGCACAAGGCTGGAACGGTCATGGCTTTGGCTTTATGGCGATACCGCGCATCGGGCAGGAGGTGATTATCTCCTACCTCAACGGCGATATTGATCGACCGATCGTCACGGGGTCTGTCTATAACGGCCTGAACCGCCCGCCACTGGATTTACCGGCACAAAAAACCCGTACGACCTTCAAGACCAAAACCCATAAAGGCAAAGGTTTTAACGAACTGCGGTTTGAGGATGCGAAAGGCAGCGAGGAAGTCTATATCCACGGCCAGAAAGACTTTACCGCCCATATCGAAAACGATGCCTACTGGCATATCAAACATGACCAGAAACAGCGCATCGATAACAACCGCTACCACGATATCCGCGCCGATGACCATCATCAGGTCGCCGGTTCCAGAAAAATCACCACCGAAGGGGATGTGTCACACCGGATTGCCGGCAGCCAGCATATCCAGACGGGAGATGCCACAGTGATTGATAGCGGGCAGGAAATTCACCTGAAAAGCGGCGGCAAAATGGTATTGGAAGCGGCATCGGAAATTACCCTGAAAGTGGGCGGCAGTTTTCTCAAAGTGACCCCGGGCGGGATTTTGTCTTCACCGATTAATGTTGGCCAAGGCTCAGGCGGCAGCGGACGCGGGGTAAACCTGCAACTGCCGGAGGGCGTGGAGCCGTTGCCGGAGGTGGAAATGGTATTTCCGGCACATCCTTATTGCCCGGAACTGGCACAACAAGACGTCAGTCCCGTTATTAAACCAGCCAAGGAGTAACCGTAATAATGGAAAATGCAATTCCCGCAGAGGACACAGAATCCCCGGTAAGCTGGCAAGAATGGCTGAATAAATCTAATGATGCGCCCGTATTTTTTATCCTCAATTCACTGGCGAAACCTGATCCGGTGGCACACTTTTATCTCAATGACTGGGTAGAAGAAGCTTTTCCGTTATATAGCGGTACGCCGATGCGCAAAATGCTGAAACAAAGCCCGTGGCTGGTGCAGGCGAAAGTAAATCATTTATTTCAGATTGGTGCAGTGCTAGATAAACATGAACTCAGTGACAACAGCTGGGGTTGGGCTTATCGAAGCCATAAGTCGTGGCAGGAACAGCTTACCCACTGGCAACGACGACAATTGGTGACGTTGAATGGCGAACAAGTGATATTTCGCATGATGGATACACGGGTATTTGGCGCGATGGTATCGGCCTTCACGCCCAGTGACTGGTCACTGATGCTGACTCCTGTCACGGAACTGATGATTGACCTGTCCCAGACCACACATTTCCACCGTCCGAAGGAATGTGGACAAGGCAATGACGATATTCCTTTTACATTGGGCGAACACCTACAACTGGTTTGGCTGCATTCGCCTTATGGCCTGAAAGTCTTAAGCAGCTCTCTCTATAACGATCTATGGGAAAACCACGGTGTAATGGCGAAGAAATTGGATCAGCCAGAAGGCAGTTTAGAACCACGGATTGAGCAGTGGTTGAGACAAAAGCTGGAAGCCGGACAACGTATTGAAAATATGTCCGGTCAGAATTATCTATTGGCTATGGAACAAGAAAAATAACAGGAGCACCTATTTATGAGTAATGCTAATTCGGTTTATTGTCATAATTGCCCGGGAATGTTAAAGAACAAAATAGAAATTCAGCTTGTTGATGAACACAATAAACCCATTTCTAAGATGGACTATATTTTAAAAAATAGTAAAGTTGAGCGTCCGGGAAAGACGGATGAAAACGGCATGATCCGAGCAGATAAATTGCCTGCTTCTCCTATACGTTTATTTCTCCGTGGGCAAAAACTTGCCGATGAGATGGAAACACGACCATTACGAACATTGCGTGGTGAGTCTCATTCAACAGTCAAGCCAGATGCCGAATCCAAAGGTTATTTTTATCGTTATGCTGTCATTGGTGAGTTGTGTGACAAAGCCCCTAATATTGCAAAGTGGGAACAAGCTAAGTTTGGGCTACCTTACTACCATTTTCCGAAAGAAAATGAATTTAAAGGATTAGAGTTTTACGGTGAGGATTTTAATCAACGTCATGTGATTGAGGTATGTCCGTTTAGAGCATGGTCTTTAATCCTAAAACATACACCAAACTACGATATAGTGAATGCGTATAACCTAGGACTCATGTCACTATTGGTGTATAAGAATGAAGTGATGGTTAACCCAGATTCTCCTGATATTAATATGAGGAAATTTATTAATACTCCCGATACGACCACTTCTTTTTTCTACCAGCAATGCTTTGACTTATCAAAAACCCCTGTTATCAATGATCATTCCGTTTATCCCGCGATTGTAAACGATGTACCATTTAAAGAACGTTATCGACCGGCAATATTCCTGGATGTTGAACAAGTGGAAACGCCTGAAACGTTTGAGCATGATACTCAAATGTTTTTTGTTGAAAATGAAACGCAAATTATTGCGGCATGGCGAGGGACGGCAAGCTCGAGAGATGCGCTGACGGATGGGACTTACCGCCCTATTCCATGCCCAGAGAATATTCTTCCCGGTGGAAAAGCCAAGGTTCATAAGGGCTTTTTAGAAGCTTATCAGTGCATGGAAAAATATTTTATAAATGAAATTAAACAAATCAAAGAATCATCACAACATATTAATCTTAAAAAGTTATTTATCTGCGGTCATAGTTTGGGGGGGGCACTTGCTTTATTGCACGCCACAGAGCTAAGAAATAATAACCCGCTCCTTTATACGTATGGAATGCCGAGAGTCCTCACTGGAAGTGGCGTTAAAGCCTTAACGTCACTGAATCACTTCCGACATGTCAATGATGCCGATAGCGTAACGAGCGTGCCATTTGATACCAATATGGATAACTGGTTATTTGAAGTTTATGGGCCACTAGGAACCATTTTTGGCTTTAGCTGGACTTTGGCAACATTGCCGACCATTCCAATACAAAAATCTCTCCCCGAGATGGGTGAAGTCTATTATCACCAAGGGAATACCGTGAGCTTCTTTCAGGCGAGACAAATGGGTGAAGAAAGAATTCCAAGTAAGAATGGTGTCGGTTTTACGGGTAAAAAAAGATGGCGCATGAATGGCATCTATAAGTTTTATTTAGTTCCGAGCATAGCTAATTCATTAGATAAAGGACTAGAGAATGAACAACAGGAATATGTGGACTCATTAAAGGGAGATAAGTCTGTTCTCGATGAAATATTCCCACAATGGAATAATCCTGATTTAGATACGATTATAACGACGGCAACAGACCACTTTATGGGCAGTAAATATCAAGCCATTATAAATAATCAATTGCTCAGTTTCTTAGAGCCAACGAAAACGCCTAAGCTAATAGCTTCAAAAGAGAAATTTGATGAATTAATACATCATCAAGATGCCTCTCCACTGAATGCAAAACGTAACACCACTTTTATGGCACTCGAAAATAACCTGCACGATATTTTTAAACAAGATGTTAACCAGGATGAATTATTGAAACACGCTCTTGAGCGATATAAGGAAGGCGCCAATGAAATTTCTATGTAATAAAAACGTATTATCCTCCCTACTTGCTGTGCTTTTCATACAAGGATGCGCGCAAAGCGACTCATTCTCTCCACCCATTAATGGAGAGCATGTTCATTTTATCGCAACGATTCCTGATGAGTTGGATGCCTTACCCATTTCAGCCATGTATCGTTCTGAAATTTGCCGCAAAGAACGCCGAACTGCGAATATGAAGTCGTATTCTGTTCCGGGTTTTCATCATGCTACCTACCCTCTATCAATCGGTCAGTCAAATCAAGTTGAGGTCAGTGTCCCTAAGGAGGGGGGAGGGAAGTGTGATTGGAAACTGAGTAATATTACTTTTGAAGTCAAGCTGAAAGATACGTCAACAATTGCACCTCTTATTGACGATAATATTGGATTTAAAACAACATTTGTTACTGATGGTAATGCACCAGCAGTATTTGATGGCGGTTATTTAAAAATAAATGGGGATTTACATGAAAAAATAATTTTATTTCCCCTTCTAACAAAAAGCTTTTTAAATGGCAATGAGAATACATTTTATCTTATAGGGAAAGGAAGTCCGTTAACGTATAAAATAGGAACGGCTAAAAAAATTAATATAAATTACATATATATAAAACAAATGCTTTCAGTTTGGACGGGTAGAAAGAACAATGACATGCCATTTATGACCTATCCTAATGGTGATATTGTTTCTGGCGAGGTTAGACCTGAATATAAAAAGTTAATGGGCATTCTTGAATCAAGAAACAGCAAATAGACTAAGAAATAGTAATTCAGACTTAATCTGACAGTCGCCCACTTTGATTTAGGGCCTGTCAGGTTAAATTCGGTTGAGTGATACAAGGAAAACACCCATGAAATTTCTATGCAATAAAAGCGCATTCTCCTCCTTGCTTGCTGTGTTTTTCATACAAGGATGCGCGCAAAGCGACTCATTCTCTCCACCGATGAATGGAGAGAATATTCATTTTACGGCCACTATGCCTGATGAGTTGGATGCCTTACCCATTTCAGCCATGTATCGTTCTGAAATTTGCCGCAAAGAACGCCGAACTGCGAATATGAAATCGTATTCTGTTCCGGGTTTTCATCGTGCGACCTACCCGCTATCAATCGGTCAGCCAAATCAAGTTGAGGTCAGTGTCCCTAAGGAGGGCGGGGGGAAGTGTGATTGGAAACTGAGTAATCTTACTTTCGAAGTGAAACTGAAAGATACGTCAACAATTGCGCCTCTTATTAAAAATAATTTTGGATTTAAAACGACATTTGTTATTGATGGTAATGCACCACAAGAATTTGATGGCGGTTATTTAAAAATAAATGGAAATTTGCATGAAAAAATAATTTTATTTCCCCTTCTAACAAAATTATTTTTAAGTGTAAATGAGACTTCATTTTATCTTATAGGGAAAGGAGATCCGTTAACGTATAAAGTAGGAGCGACTAAAAACATTAACCTAAGTTACATATATATAAAAAAAATGCTTTCAGTTTGGACTGATAGAAAGAACAATGACAGGCCATTTATGACATATCCTAATGGCGATATTGTTTATGGCGAGGTTAGACCTGAATATGAAATATTGATGCGTATTCTTGAATCAAGAAACAGCAAATAAACTAAGATGTAGTCATTCAGACTTAATCTGACAGTTGCCCACTTTGATTTAGGCCTGTCAGATTAAATTCGGTTGAACGATACAAGGAAAGCACCCATGAA
Source organism: Xenorhabdus bovienii SS-2004 (assembly GCF_000027225.1). Classification (NCBI taxonomy): domain Bacteria; kingdom Pseudomonadati; phylum Pseudomonadota; class Gammaproteobacteria; order Enterobacterales; family Morganellaceae; genus Xenorhabdus; species Xenorhabdus bovienii. The sequence goes on along the minus strand of NC_013892.1, from coordinate 166,292 downwards.
ATTTCTCTGTAATAAACGCGTATTATCCCCCCTGCTTGCTGTGTTTTTCATACAAGGATGTGCGCAAAGCGGATCATTCTCTCCACCGATTAATGGAGAGAATGTTCATTTTATGGCCACTATTCCGGATGAGTTGGATGCCTTACCCATTTCAGCCATGTATCGTTCTAAAATTTGCCGCAAAGAACGCCGAACTGCGAATATGAAATCGTATTCTGTTCCGGGTTTTCATCATGCTACCTACCCGCTATCAATCGGTCAGTCAAATCAAGTTGAGGTCAGTGTCCCTAAGGAGGGAGGGGGGAAGTGTGATTGGAAACTGAGTAATCTTACTTTCGAAGTGAAACTGAAAGATACGTCAACAATTGCGCCTCTTATTGACGATAATTTTGGATTTAAAACGACATTTGTTATTGATGGTAATGCACCACAAGAATTTGATGGGGGATATATAAAAAAAACAGGTAATTTAAATGAAGAAATTACTCTATTTCCTTTACTAAGAGAGAGGTTCTTAGGGGGGCATAGTCAATCATTTTATTTGGTAGGAGAGCATGATGTTATGACATATAAAATGGATAATGGCAGAAAAATTCATCTTAATGTCTTATATGAAAAAAAATTTTTAACTCATTGGAATGGAGGAAAAAATAAGGATGCAGATACATCAATGACTTATCCTGACGGCACAATAATATACAATGGTGATGTAATACCAGACTTTGATAAATTAATGCGTATTCTTGAATCAAGAAACAGCAAACAAACTAAGATGTAGTCATTCAGACTTAATTTGACAGTTGCCCACTTTGATTTAGTGCCTGTCAGATTAAATTCGGGTTAGATTCTTTTCAGCCCAAATTGATTTTCCTTCCAATAATGTCTCTATTGGTGTGCGACCACAATATATTTGGTTCTGTCGCATTAAGCGGTCATCAGGTAAGCACCCCTGTTTTTGAGCGAGTCCAGAACGATGTCCCTTATCCGAAAAGCGTTCAAACGTCTGCATTATCCTGTCGATATCATTGCCCAATGTGTTCGTTGGTACCTCGCTTATGCCTTGAGTCTGCGCAATCTCGAAGAAATGATGGCAGAGCGCGGCATTGAGGTCGACCATGCCACGATACATCGCTGGGTGTTACGTCTGGTGCCCCTGCTCGGCAAGGCTTTCCGACCACGCAAAAAACCCATTGGTTCCCGGTGGCGGATGGATGAAACCTATATCAAAGTGAAAGGTCAGTGGAAATACCTTTATCGGGCGGTTGATACTGACAGCCCGCCGCGATGCAACAGCAGCCCTGCGTTTTTTCCGTAAAGCGATACCTTCTCAATGCAGAAGAATCGCCTCAGCAGGTGATTGAAATCCGGCAAAATAAATACCTGAATAACCTCGTTGAGCAAGACCATCGCCATGTCAAACGTCGGGTCCATTCGATGCTAGGATTTAAATCGTTCCGCCGGGCACAAACGTTGCTGATAGGAATAGAGTTAGTCATCATGCCGCGTAAAGGACAATGTCTTCAAAATGAAGGCGAGAATTTATCGCCAGCAGAGCTGTTTTATCGACTGAACTGTGTGAAAAATAATCACACCGGATGCGACTGATAAACTCGCCGTTAATGCGACAGAACCTTTTTTTTATGTTAAGTTACTTTTTTTAGCCTAAATATCTATCGAGTTAACATCATTTGAATAAAAAACTAGGATGGTAATCTTTATGTCATACATGATCTATTTAACTTTAAACGGCAAGAAGCAAGGTTTAATCTCCGCAGGGTGTTCAACGCTTGATTCTATAGGAAATCGGTATCAAAAAGGGCACGAAGACCAAATACAAGTATTAAGCTTAGATCATTCGATGACTAGAGATCAAAACGTAAGTCATCACCCAATACAATTCATAAAACCAATAGATAAATCTTCACCATTATTATCCATAGCTATAGATTCTAATGAATCACTGAATGGTGGATTTATTTTTTATAGAACAAGCTCATCAGGGCAATTGGAACTTTTCTATGAATTAAAAATAACAGAAGCGACAATTGTTGATATATCCTGTGTTTATCCAAATTCAATTAACAGTAATGATAAAATGCCATATGAAAAAGTACAGCTAAAATATAAATCTATCGCATGGAGTCATATAACAGCTGGAACATCAGCTTATAGCATATGGGATGAACGAATTTATTAAAAATATTAACTAAGCATATAAAATATGCTTAGTTAGATTTAAATGCAAAATAAGCAGTAAATAATAAAACAATAATAATACCTACCACAGTTAACAACCCCCAATGATTTGGGAAAATAACAAACGCAAAAAGAGACCAACTAAAAACACATAGAGTTGGAATAAAAGACCATATTATATAAGAATAAATTCCCTTAAGCCATGACATTATTTCTCTTCTTAACCATCCTTTACTAAACATATCTTAGCTCCTGACTAACATGACCTGAAATTCAGTTATAACCAACGATTTCCATTATAGCTAAATAAACATCATCTACATTACTCCCTTTTCCTTTTTTTATTGTAGAAATGCCATGTTTAAATAAAGGTTCAAAAATAAAATACAACATCTCTATCTCATTAGCATAAAAAGACCAGTATAAAACAGGACATTCTCTTTTTAACTTACTCGCAGATACAGCAGCCTTATCAAAATAACCATAAAATTGAAATGCTAAAGTGATAGACATTCCAAACTTCTTAAAGCCTTCCCTAATAAATGCTTTTTTAATTACTGCTACATAGATAGCTTCTGTTATGGCAGAAACAACAGCATTCTTTGCCAAACCTGATGTCTTAAATTTAGCGACTAAATGCATCATGATTGTAGACGAACGAACTAATTTTTCATAAAGTTCATTTAAAAAAGCCTGATCACGCTCATGAGGCTCTAATAATTTATCTATGTAAATATCAACAATTTTTTTTATAACATTATTTTCAAATAAACCTCCTCTAGCTACCGACCAAGCCGCGAGAAATACCCTTGCATCTTCTCTATTTATTCTTTGATATACATCTTCATAACTGTCAAAAAAATATGAAGTTCTCCATAAAGCTCTCTGCCCTCCTTGTCCTATGGTATGCATTGTTTCCTGTGCAACTTCCCTTACACCTTCAACCGCCTTTTCCAATCTTAAAGCAAGATCAGTTTGAGCTTCTTTTAAAATCCTTTGCGCTTCCTGTATGGCATTTTCATGGCTGTTACTATCGAATTCCATATATAACCTCAATCAATGATTAACTTTGTTTTCTTCAAATTTTAATACCAACTCTCTACCATCCGAAACACGCATTTTAATCATATCAGTTTGAGTTACTGACAATAATTGAAAACAGAATATCATCATTACAGCTAGTTTTCCCTCAGATTTCACTGAACTATTAACCATGATATTATCTATTTTTACATCAAATCATCTTTCTCATCCATACAATATATCCATTTTTAATTAAAAAATTAATATAACACATTCATATAAAAAGTGACCACACCAACAACAAGATGAAACCGTAAATTTCTGCACAAATGCCCCCGTTAGTCCTTTTTGTGCCACTACCTGAACGGAACATTACGTAGGAAAGTTAACGAAGAACTGAATGTAGCCAAACAATGGAATGGTGTAACTAATTTTGTATTCTTTGCACGCCGTGGTGAGATGACGAGTAATCCTCGCGAAGCTCATTAAGTCAGCATGCTGGCGCTGCACCTGATTCAAAACTGCATGATTGATATCAACACACTGATGATCCAGGAAGTATTGTCCCAACCCCATTAGGAGGGAAAATTTACGCCCCGGGATTATGCTGCTCTGACGCCACTGATATGGGAACACGTCAATCCATATGGACGGTTCGACTCAATATGAATGCTCGTCTTGAACTTCCGTAGTCAAAATGGCGGCTGGTGACACGACTGTTGGGTCTACCCCATATAAACTTATCCACAATCTTTGTGGATAAGCCAGAGAGAAATCTATCCATAAATTTGTGAATCGTCTGTTTTTGGTGTGTTTGATTTATCGACTAAGATAGGGGGTCGACGTCCAATGGAACGAAAAAACCACGCTAAACGCCGATGTCATCGCTAACAATCTGATTTAAAAAGGCCAGTATCGGCAAGAGGAAAATAAACGGCCTTCCCACACACCCCATCAGTAAAAATGTCATAATCTTCATAAAATTGATTTAATTTATTACTAATATAACAAATTTGAATGAGTGATTATAACTGACGATTCCTGCCAATACTCCGTATAATCTATCATTCAATAAATTTCATATTCATGAAATCCTATTGAATAATATAAAAATATAACAAATTAATAATTCCATAATGCTCTGATATACAGATATATTCTGTTGAGGAAAAAGTTATGAATAAATATGCTAAAAGCAGTTTTGATCTACTCAGCAATATACGATTTTTCAGCCTTGCCACTCACCATCCTGATTCAGGCTCACCTTGGTCAGCGTCACTGCTGTATGTTCCAAGATACGATCCATTACGCCTGATCTGGTATTCAAAATTGATTACCCGTCATTCGCACGAAATTTCTATCAACCCATTAGTCAGTGGCTCGCTTTACCACAACCGGGTCAATCCTGACACATCACTGGATCTTGCAGGGGCACAGTTTATCGGCCAGGCTCACGAAATCCCGGACAATGAGTTGCAGGAAACTTACGATTACTACTTTAACTTCCTTTTTCCTGATGAAAATATCAGAAAGAAAAAAGCCCGGCCTCTCAGTGAATTTCACGGCCATGGCCGCCGGCGGTTTTATGAATTAGACGTTCAAGAGTGGTGGGTATACGATTCCGAACTTTGGCACAATCAACAAGATGATGGCCGCGTTTTTGTTCCACTGAGTGAATTGACTCATCCGCCTGAAAATCAATAAAAACATTCGTAATACTAATCGAAAAATAAAAATCAACAAGCCTCATATGTTATCGGGGCTTGTAATAGCAGGTATTCATTTCATCTTTCACGTTTAAATCATTCATTCTATTTATTAATAAATGATTATTAATTTAAATATACAATAATAGAAATGTCATTTACTTTCAATTAAATAACCATTAATTTGATTAATATCAATTTCTTCCATAAAAATTCAGTGATAAATAAATATCATGAATATTTACTATTATTATCATTCACAATCAGGATCAGAAATAATAAACGTACTTTTTTCTTGTGGTTCCTGCTTGATTAGGGATAATAATTCTTATAATCACTTACCTTTTCAGTTTTAATGGAAGTTTATATGTCACTTCTTCCAAATCGAAGTTATAAAATTCTGGGGTTTTCTGCACAGATTAGCCCCGCCTATCGGCAGAAATTATTGTCACTCGGGATGTTGCCTGGTTCCACATTTCAGGTCATTCGCGTGGCTCCTTTAGGCGATCCTGTACAAATCGAAACACGCAGAGTCAATCTGATCCTGCGTAAAAAAGACTTAGCGTTTATCACACTAGATAACACCCCACTTGAATGAAATTCAGTACAGTCACCAACCAAATACCACAGAAAGTCTCATTCCCTGATTGGCAAAAAGTATGATGAAACAATTAACAATAGGTCTGATCGGTAATCCGAATGCCGGCAAAACCACGCTGTTCAACCAACTCACCGGCTCCCGGCAACGGGTAGGTAACTGGGCAGGTGTTACGGTAGAACGCAAGACCGGCCGTTTTACCACCGATGAGCAGCAAATCGAGCTTGTCGACCTTCCCGGAACGTATTCCCTCACGACCATTTCGGAGCAGACCTCCATTGATGAACAGATTGCCTGCCACTACATTCTCAGTGGTGAAGCCGATATGTTGATCAATGTCGTTGATGCTTCCAATCTGGAACGCAATCTCTATCTCTCGCTGCAACTAATTGAACTGGGCATCCCCTGTATTGTCGCTCTGAATATGCTGGATATCGCCAAAAACCAACATATCAACATTGATATTGCGGCGCTGGAGCAACGCCTCGGCTGCCCGGTTATTCCGCTGGTTTCTACCCGTGCCACGGGGATCGATACACTGAAGAAAGCCATCGACCATTATCAACCGTCTTCCCAACCTGTACGGATTGAATATCCCGATTCCCTGTTGCAGGAAGTCAATCATCTTGCCAGCCAGATAACTCAGAATTTCAACCCGCAACAGCGCCGCTGGCTGACTTTGCAGGTGCTGGAAGGGGACATTTACAGCCGTGAGCGAGCAGGACTAACGCAGTCGCAGCTCGCTGAGAGCAAAATGCGCCTGCAACAGCAGCAGCTTGACGAGCCGGAACTGGTTATCGCCGATTCACGCTATCAAGCGATTAATGCGCTGTGCCTGGCTGTCATTGATACCCATGCCGCGACACCGCACAAGCTGACTCAAGTGATGGATAAAGTGATCTTGAACCGCTGGCTGGGTGTGCCGATTTTCCTGTTCGTCATGTATCTGATGTTTGTGCTGGCCATCAATCTTGGTGGCGCGCTGCAACCGATATTCGATGGTGCTTCCACCGCCATTTTCATTGATGGTATGCGCTGGCTCGGCCACACACTTCACTTCCCGGATTGGTTGACGGTTTTCCTTGCCCAAGGCGTTGGTGGGGGGATCAACACGGTGCTGCCACTGGTTCCTCAAATCGGCCTGATGTACCTGTTCCTTTCCTTTCTTGAAGACTCAGGCTATATGGCTCGTGCCGCATTTGTGATGGATAGGTTAATGCAATCACTGGGTTTACCGGGTAAATCTTTCGTACCCTTGATTGTCGGCTTTGGCTGTAACGTTCCTTCCGTGATGGGCTCCAGAACATTAGACGCACCGCGTGAACGGCTGATCACCATCATGATGGCGCCTTTTATGTCCTGCGGAGCACGACTGGCCATCTTTGCCGTCTTTGCTGCCGCCTTCTTTGGTAAAAGCGGTGCCAGCATCGTCTTCTCGCTGTATATACTCGGTATCACAGTCGCTGTCCTGACCGGCCTGCTCCTCAAACACACCCTGATGCGCGGTGAAGCATCGCCATTCGTCATGGAACTGCCGGTCTATCACGTCCCCCATGCCAAAACCCTGCTGCTCCAGTCATGGCAGCGTCTGAAAGGTTTTGTGATCCGTGCAGGTAAAGTGATCGTTGCAGCCAGCATACTCATTGGTGCCCTGAATAGTTTCTCCTTCTCCGGCAAAGCGGTGGATAACATCAACGAATCTGCGCTGGCTTCTGTCAGTAAGGTGATCACACCACTCCTGTATCCTATCGGCGTACATTCCGATAACTGGCAGGCGACGGTTGGCCTGATCACCGGTGCGATGGCAAAAGAGGTTGTCGTCGGTACGCTGAATACCCTGTATACCGCTGAGAACCTCAACCAAGCGCCATTCAATCCGGATGAATTCCATCTGCTGAATGAACTGAAAGGTGCCGTTGCGGAGACATGGGACAGCCTGAAAGAGACATTTACCCTGAGTGCCCTTTCCAACCCGATTGAGGCCAGTAAAGGCGATGGCAATATGGATAGCGGCGCGATGGGAACGATGAGTGCCAAATTTGGTTCCGCCATTTCCGCTTACAGTTATCTGATTTTCGTACTGCTGTACGTACCCTGTGTTTCGGTAATGGGGGCGATTGCCCGTGAAACCAGCCGTGGCTGGATGCTCTTCTCCATCCTGTGGGGATTAGATGTCGCTTATTCGCTGGCGGCAGTGTTCTATCAAGTCACGACATTTTCGGCGCATCCACAAAGCAGCCTGATTACCATTCTGGCCGTGATTGTATTTAACGTACTGGTCTTTATCGGCTTACGCCGTGCTCGCAGCAGAGTCACCATGACGTTCAATAACACCGCAGGCCGGAGCTGCGAATGCTCTAACGGTAGCTGTCACTAGGAGCCAGACATGATTAGCCTGTTGAAAATCCGGGATGCTGTCGCCCTCAACGGGCGCACCGATGCAAGGTCACTGAGCCATCAGTTTTCAACACCGCTACCGATGGTAGAAGCCATGCTCAAACAGCTCGTCACAATGGGTAAACTGGAGGAAGTCGATACTTCCTCCTGCCTGAGCGGTGGCTGCAAGCAATGTCCAGAAACGCAGAAATGCACTATTAAGGTGTATCAACTGATGGTAAAAAACTGAGGTATAGTGGTCAAAAGATATCGGACATATTTTTAGCCTCTTCCCAACCTCTTTCGTATTCAACCGATGACATCCCGCCATTAAAGCGATGGGGACGTTGGTGATTGTAATAGCCACCCAGATATTGGGTAATATCCCGTATCGCATCATGAATATCCAGATAACCTTCTGGTGGGATCCATTCACTTTTCAAGCTCCGGAATACCCGTTCCATTGGGAAATTATCATCGCAGTTGCCTCTTCGACTCATGCTTTGGATAACCTGATTTCGCCAGAGTAACCGGCGAAACTTTTTGCTGCTGTATTGACTTCCTTGATCTGAGTGAAAAATCAGTCGGCCTTCAATATAACGCGTTTCTAACGCATTGTTCAGTGCCCGACATACCAACTCAGCATTCGGGGAGGAAGATATTGCCATTCCTACCACGCGACGGGAAAATAAATCAATCACCACGGCAAGATAGCGCCAGCCCTCTTTTATGCGGATGGACGTAATATCACCGGACCACTGGATGCTCGGGTTATGCATTCAATCCGTTGATTGATTCTAAATATAATATTCTCTTTCGATAAAAGTCCCTATGACTTTATCATGCATTTCCGGCGACTTTGAATAACCCAATGTTTTGCGGTTTAATCGCTTAATTCGATTACGAATGGTGAGATTTTCACGCTCGATCCGCTGCGTGAAACTTTTCCCGATGAGGTGTTTATTCGTTTGTAACATATTGTAAGCATTTAAATTATCTGTACACCAGAAAGCTACGTTGAATCGAGCGAGTTTTTTCAATAGCTTCTTCAGCGTTTTCTTATTCCGCCTTCCGAAGGTATGAGCAATGATACGTTTCAGACGGGGTTCCCAAGCATAATATAACCAACGTTGTTGTTTTTTATTGCCGACAAAAGACCACATCTCGTCAACTTCACAGATTAACTGAATTTCCAAATTATCCAGGTTACCCATCTTGGCGGAGTTTTTTAGGGTGCGAACAACAGCATTAATACTGATATGTAATGCCCGTGCGGTATCACGAATACCTGAATTATTCATAGCAGGATCAAAGATTTGTTCTTTTATCCCGGCATAGCAGGCGCGATAAGAATAATCCAGTTGGAAAGTGCGATGACAGGAAAAGCAACGATAACGCTGGTGACCCCTTTCCCTTTACCATACTTTTTCACCGCTTTTGTTTGGTTACAAAAGCGGCATTTTACTTCCACTGTTGCCACTCAAGTTCTCCCCATAAAAATGGTGATTATAACTTAAGAACAACGCTTTGAATACACAACCATCCTATCTATCAAAGTATCCTGTTTTATTAAAATAGAATATCTATAATAAACATAAGATTAAAACATATTACTCATCCTGACTGATCAAAATCTTGGTTGGTCTAGGGAGAAATATCATGACACATATCCCAGCTAATGATATTACAACACCGCCTAATGCAAGGTAAGCAATGGATAAATAAGAAATAATTATTCCCCCCACAACGGAGCCTAAAGCTATTCCTGCGTTAAAACCTGCAATGTTAAGCCCCGAAGCCACCGGAATTGCTTCAGGAACATTATACTTAGCAATGCTTATTACTCTAGCTTGCATGGCAGGAACTGCCGCATAAGAAATTGCACCAATAATTGCAATTAGAATACCCATTATTATCAATGATTGCCCGAAAAAGTACATAAGTAGTAAATCAGCGCTCAGTGACAATAATATGATCATGACAGAGCGATCCGCTCCGATAGCATCTGTCATTTTTCCACCTATAATATTTCCAGCAGCAGCAAATCCTCCGTAAATCAACATCATATAACTTGCTGTCTGAATAGAAACTTTGGTTACCTGATAAAGGAAAGGGGAGATATATGTATACAAAGTAAATGCACCTGTATAACCTAATACAGTAACAAGTGCACCTAAAAGAAGAGTAGGACTAAATATATAAGATAATGATTTTACCGGGTGTGCAATCACATCATTTTTATTTCCTGTATTGGCTGGCATCAAAAAAATCAATCCGATAAGGCCGATTAATCCAAATATCGTAACCAAAGAAAAACTAAATTTCCAAGATACAACACTTCCTAAATATGTTCCTATTGGAACACCTAAGGCAAGCGCCAGTGTTAGCCCAGTAAAAACACATGCAACTGCTGCCCCACTTTTTTCTGGAGGAACAAGATCAGTCGCGACACTAGCTGAAACAGCTAAGAACAGTCCGTGAGCAAGACCAGCGACAAATCTCGAAACAATCATCATTTCAACACTACTGGAAAATGTTGCCGCCAGGCTCCCGATAGAAAAAATCATCATTGTAGTGAGCATTACACCTTTTCGTGACCATCTCGTGGTTACTGCTGTAAGGAATGGGGCTCCAATGGTCGCTCCTACTGCGTAAGCCGTGACTGTTAAACCAACAGACTCTACTGATGTATGGAAGTCAGTAGATATGGCTGATACAAGTCCAATCACCAGAAATTCTGTCAGTCCGAGAGCAAACGCACACAAAGAAAAAATATAAATAACAAACGGCATATTCGACTCCAAAATATCCTATGACTATGTAAGATCATAATAAATATAGAATAGACATAATAAAAATAAATTTATATTGCATATGATATAAGTATTTTAATATCATTTATATTTCAACAAGTAATTCAATATTTTTACATGACCATTGAACAAGAGTTACTTCTGGAAGAGGAGAACTGTCTGTGAGCTATCTTATTCAATTACGTAGTTTTCTTGATGTTTATAGATCTGGTTCGATTTCAAAAGCTGCAACGAGGCTGGGAGTGAGTCAGCCTGCTGTATCTGCACATGTACACTCTCTAGAGTCATTTATGGGTAGTGTATTATTTACTCGTCGCTCCCATGGCGTTATACCTACGGCTGAAGCCGATGATCTTGTCCTTCAAATAGGGACTCATTTAGATGCGATTGAAACCAAACTCTCATTAATTCGTGGAAAATCGAAGAAAATTGAAGGTGTCGTGAAGATCATTGCTCCAGCTGATTTTCTATGGGCAAAATCAGCAAATATTTTATCCTCAATCATTAATAAACAGCTCAGATTTAAGCTGTTGATTGGTGACCGAAAAAAAATTTATTCTAGTTTGAATGATGGAGATAGTGATTTGGCTTTTACAACATCTTGCCCAGATGAAAATAAATTCGGCTTTGAAATCATAGGAAAAGAAAAACTCATTATAGTAACATCAGCATCTATAGCAGCTGAATTAAAGAACAAATCAATCAGCCCTGAAATATTAGAAAAATACCCATTAATTTCCTACGATAATCAATTACCTCTAATTAGAGATTATTATAAATTAGTTTTTGGTGTTGAGGCAGATATTTTACCATCAATTACCATCTCTGATCTCAGAGTAATTGGGAGAATTATAAGTGATAATAATGGATGGACCGTTATGCCTGAATATTTATGCGAAGATGGATTTAAAAGCAGGAAAGTTTTCAAAATAAACCATAATACTAATATTCCAGAGAATAATTTTTATCTTGTGTGGAATAAAAGCGCACTGCGGCACCCAAGAGTTTTATATGTTAAAAATCATATAATCAACTTAGCTCAACAGGGTTACTTTGGATGAAATAAGCAGCCAGAAATGGCTGCTTTAAATAGCCTATATTTTTATTATCGTGGATTTCTTTTTTTGAAATCATCCGCAATATCATTGAGTGTCATAAATTTTACGCCAGGATGACCCAACATATGTACCAAAAGTCTTTCAAGCATCATTAATACATGAGGTCTGCCTGAAACATCAGGATGAATAGTAAAAGTGAAAATACCATATTCCATTTCCCGATACACCCAATCAAATTGATCGCGCCATAGTTGTTCAATATCACGCGGATTCATAAAACCTTGACTATTGGCTTTATTTTTCATAAACATAAAAGGAGGTATGTCATCTACGGTCCAACTAGCAGGAAGTTCGACAAGATCAGTTTCTTTCCCCCTGATCAACGGCTTCATCCATTCGTCAGGATGTTTTGTGTAATCAATTTTCGTCCAATAATCACCTTTACGTACATAATATGGAAGATGATCGTTATGCATAAGAGAATGATCATATTTGATGCCATGCTCTAAGAGCAAATCTGTAGTTGATGGAGAAAACTCCCACCAAGGAGCCACATATCCTGTTGGCTTTTTCCCAGATAATTTGGTGACCATATCAATACTTTTTTGTAAGACTATCCTCTCCTGTTCCGGCGTCATATCAATAGGATTTTCATGACTGTAATTATGTACACCAATTTCATGACCTGCATCTACAACCATTTTCATTTGTTCAGGAAATGTCTCGATCGAATGACCAGGTATAAACCAAGTTGTTGGGATATCAAATTTTTTGAACAAATTAAGAAGCCGTGGAACACCGATTTCACCAGCAAACATTCCACGTGAAATGTCACTTGGTGAATCTTCACCACCATACGAAGATAACCAACCGGCAACCGCGTCTACACCCACACCGAATCCACAAAGAATTTCTTTGGTCATAATATTGTTACTCCTTATTGTAAAGATGATTAGCAGCCTTGAGAATAGCAGCGGCTACCAAACCAGAAGATGCTGGATTTTGACCAGTTATCAAACGACCATCAGATACTACATAGGGTTCAAAATTAGCCGCACATTCAAAATGTGCACCGAGTTTTTTGAGCTCAGTTTCGAGGATGAAAGGAACTACGTTATCTAAACCAGAGGCTTGTTCTTCAGCTTCAGTGAAAGAATTAATTTTTCGGTTTTCCACAAGTGGAATACCATCAGCAGTTTTTACATTCAACAATCCGGCTGCACCATGACATACAGAACCAAGAACAGCACCGTTTTGATAGAGCTTGCTAAGTAGCGTTGCCAGAGACATAGATTGAGCAAAATCCCACATCGTACCGTGCCCACCGGGAAGAAAGACAATCTGATAGCTATTCGGATCAATATTCAAAATTGATTTTGTAGTATTAACCTTATTCATACAGCTTTTATCGTTGAGGAAACGACGCACAGACTTTGGTTGTTGGTCGGAACTTTTAACACTACTTGGATCAGCGGGAGCTGTCCCTCCATTAATAGAGGCTATGTCAACGGTGTATCCCGCATCAACAAATTCCCAATAAGGTGTAGCAAGTTCTTCGTAATAAAATCCAGTTTGCCTTCCCGTTTTCCCTAAAATTGCATGTGATGTTACGATAATTAAAGCTCTTTTAACATTATTGATCATACTTCCTCACTTAATATTGATGAAGTGATTTGATAAGATCGCTTAAGTCTTTCTGCTTCAGCGAAGGGATTTTAAGCTGTTTTGCTTCACAAAATTGTTCTTTTGTGTTGTATCCCCACTCTGCCCAAACAGAAGGGATATCATTATTAATAGCTTCTTTAACATTATCTAAATTATCATCTATAAAAATAAATTTCTCTCCTTTCATGTACGCTTTATTATTTATGGATTTTAATGTTTCAGATTTATTGGTCATCCTTCCATATATTTTTGAAATGGGAAATTCAACCCCTATCATACACAATAAAAAATGTATAGAACTAGAATCCTTTCCTGAAACTATGATGAACTCATTTCCTGAATTTAATAATGTCTCAATATCCATAAGAAATTTATGCAGTGACGTCCATACTTTGGGGTATGTATTACGCACCTTAATTCTATATTCTATAAATGAATTTCTAAATCTATCTTTATCAGACGTGGATATTCTAGAATAAACATTTTCGAAACTATCCTTATTTACAAAAACCTCATCATTTAAATAATAGGGAACAATAAAATGCCCATCATGTCTCACGTAACTTCTATAATTGAGAAATTTTTCTCTGAAAGATCTAGGAATGGATTCCAAAGTATTTTTATTAAATTGCTGATATCCTTTTCCGTTAAATGTATTCCAAGAAACCAGAAGGCATTCATCGATAGCATCAACAACCACACCATCAAAATCAAGTGCAATAATCATATTTTACACCACTAATGGTTCTGTTAGCTTTTCACCTTTGTTCCATCTTTTAACTGCCGCAAAAGTTTCTTTCATAAATTTCCCACATTCAGAATAGTAAGAGCATGTGATAATATTTTTATCTACAACAACATCAGCTTCAATAACATTAGCCCCAGAATTCTCCATGTCATCTTTCAAACCCACATAAGCACAAGCTAACTTGCCTTTCATCACACCAGCAGAAATCATGATCCAAGGACCATGGCACAAGCCTGCTACTACTTTTTCTTGTTTAGACATATTAGACACAAAATCTTTTACCCGTTGATCCTGACGAACCCGGTCAGGTGCTTCATGACCACCAGTAAGAATGACAAGATCAAATTTTTCTTCATTCAAATCGTCAAATGTAATATTTTGTTTTGCCCGTTTATCCATAGGTACTGAGATGCCATACTTTCCAATTACAGATTCTCCATCTTTAGTAGCGATGGAAACATCATAACCCTCTTCTATTGAGCGGTAATAAGTGTAAACGAGATCATGATCTTGGAATCCTGGTCCGGTAATAATAACCAATTTAAATTTATCTAACATAAAATATACCTTTATTTATTTTTTCGTGATATTAGTAAGACTTGTTGGCCAATATAGCTACGACATTTAACATCTTCTTTTAAAAAGATATTTATTTTTCCTGAAAGATGACTATCAATACTAAGACTGACAATAAATAAAATATTTTCATCATCTAATATATCAATATTTAATTTTTCAAGGAAAAAAGAAAATTTAGAGTTTATGTCAACATTTCGAATATATGCTCCTGGTGAGATTAATTTTAGTGGAGAAAGCAGGTCATGATTAAGACTAACATTTTCATATGATTGAGCCGCTCGACCATAATCATCTGACAAACGTAATAGGTCGAATTTATTTCTTGGATTTTCTACCTCAATAAGTTCAAGGTAATCATTTCCAGTCGAAATAGTTTGGTGGAAAACTCCTCGCTCTATATAAACCACTTGGCCAACAGATATATTAAACTCATCACCATCAAGGAATTTTGTCACACCACTACCATTTAAGCAGATGAGAACAGTATCTTTTTGAATATGGCAATGCATAGAGGTTTTTTCCTGTGGAGATATATGTAATTTCCATACATCAAAAATTGAATCACAATAAACCCGATATTCAAACCCCCATGGTTTTTCTATTAGTGAATAAAGATGCAAATCTCTATCAAAAGATTCACCATTATTAGATGTTATCCCTAGAATTTTCACAATGTTAGCTACGTCATCAAAATTCGGTGTTCTATTACGAATATTCATTGTTTTCCCCACACATAAAATATATATCTAATTTTTTTTGTAAATACCTTAAAATGTAATGCAAGTATATAAAAACTGTTTCATAAATGTGAAATCACATTTTTTGTTTTATCTTATAATAATTATTATAACGGTTCTTTCTAAAATTATAGGCCTGACGAATATTCACTCCGTAGAACAGAATAGTTTTAGCGCTAGGCTATATCACTCAATTATATAACCTTCTGCAAAAGAGTCGAATACTGCCCAATTTCACCATGGACAGATAGTTTCGTGCTGTTTTTTCATAACGGGTTGTGATACGCCGATTTCCTTCAAGAAAACCGAAACAGCGTTCGACAACATTGCGGTTACGACAAATCGGTTCATCAAATTGTGTACACCCATCACTACTACCTTTTTCATTGACTTTATAAAGAATAATGCTTTTTAGTCTCAATTTTCGCAGGTAACTGCGGGGTTTTCCGCCCGAATAGCCTTTATCGGCCAACACGGCTTTGCCACGCCATTTCATGAAGCCATTTTTACGTTGTACGCCAACTCCGTCGAGCAAAGGGATAGCGGATTGACTTTCATGGGCTTGCCCTACGGTCAACATCAGGTTAAATGGAAAGCCCTTTCCGTCAGTTGCCAAATAGATTTTTGTATCATAACCACCACGTGAGCGACCCAGCACATAATCGCCAGCAATATCGAGATGTTTTTTTTCGCGCCTGCAGCATCTTTACTGATGCGAATATTGCTGCCATCTAGGCAAATTTCAGACCAGTCAATTAAGCCTTTTTCATCAAGAACAGACAGTAATCGGTTAAATATTTTGTCGATAATGCCCGATTTTGATCCGCGATTAAATCGGTTATAGACCGTTTTCCAAGGCCCATAGCGCTCAGGTAAATCGTGCCATGGTGCCCCCACCCAGAACACCCCATTCATCACACGGCGATATTCAACATGTAGACGTCCTGCTAGCTCTGAATGGACAAGGGGCAAACAAGGCTGCTGACGTTTAATAATAATATCACTCTCCCACAGCTGTTTTCCCAGCACGAATTACATTAACACCTACATATTGAGCAAATTTTGCAGCGGTAACTAATGTGGGAATTTCTCCCTGTTTCTACTGGGCAGCCTGATCTAGTGAATAGTGAGACAAGGAAACTCCTTAAGGAATACTAACCAAGGAGTCAGTACATTATCACCCGAAAGACAAACCATCTATGCCTTGTTTTTAAAACTCAGATTCAGCGCTTACCACTGTTTTGGTAAATAAAGGAGTGATCATCCGATATATTAAAATACAAACCATCTAATCAGACCTATTGATATTTTCCAAGAATTACCATTACTATAGTTTCTCCACAAAATGCCTAATCATTACTTAATAATATAAACCTGGTGGTGATTTAGATCAGAGTTTATGTAGCTGAAATCTGCATAAGCTCCAGATTTGTGACGACATAGACTGCCGTCAGGTTAATAATAATTATATAAATTTCAGATGACCTATTATGGTTGAATTTTTTTTATTTGCAATCCAATAGTAGTTATTAAATTAATAATCACTATGTTTAGTTAATTACGCCATAAATACGCAAAAAATGTATATTTCAAGCACAAACAAAATACATTAGACCAAAAATAAATTATATTATATTGAGTTTTAGTGTGGAAAAAATTAAGTAAATATAATAAAAAATTAATAAATAATATGATATTCAGAACATTCTTAAGGGACAGGTATTCCATTAGGGCAAGATCGTGAAGATTTTGTTAACAAAAACCGGATTTGACCTGCAAGGACGGATATGATCTCATACGCTCCTTTTCGGGATAATCCCTATGAATATCGACGCATTTTCACTGCATTTCGGTCAAATAGTAGACAATCATTTAAAATCCAATACCCCCTTTTTGATATTCTTTTTTTAACCGTTTGCGCCGTCATCGCCGGAGCTGAAGGCTGACAAGATATTGAAGACTACGGCAACGGTCACCTTAAATGATTTCAAAAGAAAGGGCTGCTCAAAGTCGGTATCCCTGTGCATGGCACTATTTGCCCGGGTCATTGCTTGTATTGAACCTCGTCAATTCCAGCAATGCCAGCTGGATGCAGACTGTGAATCAACTCACTGAAAGCAGTTTAATCGCAATTGATGGTAAAACATGACACGCCTCTTATCACCGTGAAGATCGGCGTTCAACCATCCATATGGTGAGTGCGTTTGCCACAGAAAACAAGAAGGTACTGAGGCAACAGAAAACAGCAGAAAAATCGAACGAAATCACCGTAATACCTGAGCTGTTGGCCTGACTTGACATCCGTGGTTGTCTTATTTTTGGTCATGACTCCAAAGGGTTGTAATGATGTTTTTCAATATATGCGCCAATGAGTTTTTCGTGGATTTCCATTGAACGTGAGTAACAAATGGTTCTTCTTGCCAACCTTTTGATATGAATTCGCAGATTGAGATTATGCCGCTCTATACGTTGGGTAAAAATTTTGCCTACCCTATGTTTTTCCGGCACCACTTCTCTGGCATAACTTCCCCCGTTATCGGTCGTGATGAAACGAATATTAAAAGGCACCAATAAGTTGAGCAATTTTCGGCAGGTTGCATCCGTTCGGGGGTCAAAGACATGGGCGATGACTTGTTTCCTTTTCGTATCAAAAGCATACCAAAGCCAATGACGTTGTTTTTTATTGCCTATAAAAAACCACTGCTCATCCAATTCACAGATAAGTGTGACATCGTCATAAGCGATCTGTCGCGATGTTACTTTTTTTGGCGAGAGTTTTTTAATGTCCGCATCACCGTATTGATACCGAGACCTAATACACGGCCTGTGTCTCTCACGCCAGAGCCATTCATTGCCATATCCACAATTTTTTCTTTCATACCCGGTTTATGGCCGTTGTAACGATAGTTGAGTTGAAAGGTTCTTTGGCAGCCTTTGCAATAGTAGCGAGGGAAGCCAGCCTTACCTGTTCCGTGTTTGCGTACAGGTTCTGCTTGGTCGCAATATCGACAAGTCACTTCTATCGTAACAGTCATGATGATATCCCATTAAAAAGTTCAAGAATATCAAATTAACGCTTTGAAGTCATGACTCAAAATAATAAGTAAAATAATAACCTTTATAATATAATCCTTAACATTGTGATTATTGTCACTTTTATCAGGCATTAATCGGCCGATAGTGAATTGAAAAATAAAACCTCACTCCTCAAACATAAATTGAAAAATAAAAATTATTCTCTTATTATCTGGGTGTTAGTGCTGTCAATATTTAATAACCTGAGGATAATAATATGCCTAAAGAGTTATTTACTGCTGAAATAGAATCATCCGGTCACCTCAAAATGCAATGTTCAACACGTGGCTTTTCCTTCCATGTGGATGAACCCAAAAATCTGGGAGGAACTGATGAAGCCATGAATCCTGTGGAAGCATTACTTTCAGCTTTCGGTGCCTGCCAATGTATTGTGGCGAAAAGTTTTGCCCGCAAACATAAAATCAACTTGATTGATATTCAGGTAAAAATGGAAGGGGAATTGGATACCGACGGCTTCACAGGAAGAAATAAAAACACCAAAATGGGGTTTTCCAAAATCACCTCCAAATTCTATATCAAAGCCGATAATACCGAACAAGAGATCCGCGATTTTATTGATTTTGTCGAAAGCAACTGCCCTGTTCTTGATACCATCCTCAATGCACCTGAAATTGTCACTGAAGTTTATCCTTCCAGATAAACGGTCAATTACCCATAACTAACAAGTTATGGGTAATACGCAATAATCACAATCCTGCGTTAGCCACAAACTCCATTACGGCATCCACAAATTCATCAGGATGGGAAACAAAAGGCGCGTGAGCCGCGTTACGCATAATGACCGAATGGGTATGTGGCCACTCATTGTCGAGTTGTGCAGCAATTTTACGCGGCACAAGGCCATCCAGATAACCATACAGACGCAAAAAAGGTAGCTGAAGTTGAGCCAGTTCCGCCCTCAGATCATCGGTACGCAGAGTTTCCAGCCCTGCATTGAGTACTTCCACTGTCGGCATCGGCTGATTCAATATCACAGATTTCAGTAAACGTGCATCTTGACGTGCGCTGTCAGTACCCAAGGTCTGCAATGACAGAAAACGTTCAACGGTCTTCTGGAAATCCTCACTCAGTTGATGCTCAAAAGCCCTCAATACGGTCGGTTTAATCCCCGGCCAGTCACCTTCCGCACTGAACTTCGGCGAAGATGCCACGGTAATGAGACCCGCGACCTCCGCCGGATGATCCAATGCAATACGGCTGGCAACCAATCCTCCCAGCGACCAGCCCAGCCACAACGCATTCTCCGGTGCCTGCTGCCATACAGTATCCGCCATTTCTGCCAGAGTCATTGCCGGATACGGCTGGCTGCGACCATGCCCCGGCAAATCCACCAGATGTAAGCGGAAATGCGAAGACAGTCGCGTTTCCACGGAACGCCAGACCTCAGAATTCAATCCCCATCCGTGCAGCATCACAAGATCGCGTGGAGCCTCACCCATTATCTGCCAAAACAACTTATTCATTGTTATTCTCATCTTATTTGTCATCAAGGAAGGAACCTATGCTAACAATGGTTGGATACTGTTGGCTATGCCATCAAAGTTTGTATTTTGCTCATCATGGGATCTGCCATATCTGCCACCAGCAATTAAAACGGCTGAAACATGTCTGTCCGCGCTGTGCTCTGCCTGCCGAATCAAGAGATTTTCCCTGTGGCCGCTGCCTGAAAAATCCGCCCCCGTGGCAACACCTCATCGCCATTACAGACTATGCCCCGCCATTAAGCCGGCTTATCCGACGCTACAAATATCACGGCACCCCACAACTCGCGACAGTATTAGCCCGTCTGTTTCTCCTGCATTGGTTACAGGGTTATCGTGATGGCCGCTGGAATAAGCCGGATTGTATACTCGGCATTCCTCTGCACAGCAAAAAACGCTGGCGACGTGGATTCGATCAAATTGAACTGATCGCCAAGCCGTTATCACGCTGGTTACAATGCCACTATCAGCCCGATCTTTTGTGGCGCTCGCGTGCTACACTCACACAACGGGGCTTATCTGCCACTCAACGGAAAACCAATCTTAAGCATGCCTTTCAATTGCGTGGCGATTTTACCGATCAAAATGTCGCGATTTTCGATGATGTGATCACCACGGGGACAACGTTGCATGAAGCCTCACAGTTGTTGATTCGTGCGGGTGCTCACTCCGTGCAAGCTTGGGCAATATGCCGAACCTTGTAGTTCCTTTATAAATGGGCGTATTATAACCAACTAGAAGAGTCAACTATTACAGTCAACTATTGAGCAAATGACATGATTAATATTACTGAAGCAGCGCAAGCGCACTTTGCCAAGCTACTGGCAAGTCAAGAACCGGGTACACAGATCCGCGTTTTTGTCATTAATCCGGGAACCCCGACGGCTGAATGCGGTGTTTCCTACTGCCCACCGGATGCTGTTGAAGCCACTGATACCGAACTAAAATTTGACCAGATTTCTGCCTATGTTGATGAAATCAGTGCTCCTTTTCTGGCAGAAGCCGTCATTGATTTTGTAACTGATCAACTTGGCTCCCAGCTGACCCTGAAAGCCCCGAACGCCAAAATGCGCAAAGTGACGGATGACGCTCCACTGATTGAGCGTGTTGAATATGTCCTGCAATCGCAGATCAACCCTCAGCTTGCAGGTCATGGCGGCCGTGTCAGCCTGATGGAAATCACCGATGCAGGTTATGCCATCCTGCAATTCGGCGGTGGTTGTAATGGGTGTTCTATGGTCGATGTCACTTTGAAAGAAGGGATAGAAAAAGAGTTGTTGAATATGTTCCCTGAGTTGAAAGGGGTCAGAGACCTGACTGAACACCAGCGTGGCGAACACTCTTATTACTGATTCTTGATTTGTATTTTTTGACCCTTTTTCTGTTCTTAGCATTTTTAGCCAGTATTTCCACGCCTTTCCAATGGAAACGTTGGGAAGGCGTAAAGTCATAAAGACGATTATTAAGAAATTAATGCCTTTAAATGGAAAGTATTAGAAATAACATTGAGTATTTATGGACCGTTTTCAAACAATAAACCCTGAACAAGCCTACCAGCATTGGCTGAATAAAACTGCTGTTATGGTGGATATCCGTGATCCACAGAGTTTCCGTGCCGGACATACAACAGGCGCATTTCATCTGACCAATGAAACCCTCAATAACCTCCTGCAAGAAACTGATTTTGACCAGCCTGTCATGGTGATGTGCTATCACGGCCACAGTAGTCAAGGCGCCGCACAATACCTTGTGAATATGGGTTTTGAAACCGTTTACAGTGTTAATGGTGGCTTTGACGTATGGCAGAGAAGCTATCCTGAGGCTGTTAACACGCTATAGTTTCTTAACATACTGATTCTAATCTAATTAGCCCTGTGCGATTAACTTCAACTTAAGGCAGATAAAACGCGCAATGATCCACGTAACCTCAATATCCAATCCACGACTGGCTCAAGCCTTTATTGATTATATGGTGACACAGGGCATTCACTTGACCATGCGTCCTACCCATGAGCCAGCACTGGTTGAATTGTGGCTGGAAGATGAAAACCAGTTAAGTTTTGTTGAGCAGGAACTTAACCAATTTTCCCGCGATCCATTCAATGAGCGCTATCAAACCGCCAGTTGGCAAGCTGGCAAATCGGGTTATTCATTTAAATATCACAACAGCCTGAATTTGAGCACCTTGAAAAGTCAGTCCGGCCCGCTGACTATCTCCGTGACCGCTCTCTGTATCTTAGTTTATCTATGGATGCAGGTGGCAGGAGATTCCGATGTCATGCGCTGGCTAGCGTGGCCTAATGGTGAACAATATCTGGAATTATGGCGCTGGGTCAGCCCTGCCCTGCTGCATTTCTCCCTGACACATCTTCTGTTCAATCTCGCGTTATGGTGGTATCTCGGCAGTCAGGTGGAAAGGCATATGGGTGCCGGAAAACTCTTTGAAATTACGATAGTCTCTGCGGTTTTCACTGACTGGGCACAATCCTTGTTCAGTGGATCGCATTTTGGTGGGCTTTCTGGTGTGGTCTACGCACTGATCAGCTACGTTTGGCTGACGGGTGAAATGTCCCCCAAAAGAGGGATCAGTGTCCCCAGAGGGTTAATCGCTATCTCGGTCATCTGGTTATTGGTTGGCTATTTCGATATGTTTTCACTGAATATCGCCAATGCTGCTCATTTTTCGGGGTTAATCATCGGCTTACTCATGGGGCTATGGGATAATTTACGTAAACAAAAAAATTAATAATATTCCAAATAACGTTGGTCAATTATAATCCATCTATGCAAAACATTAGGGGAATGTTGTGAAGCAAACTCAGCGACATGATGCAATAATCGAGCTGGTGCGCCTTCAAGGTTATGTCAGCACTGAAGAGCTGGTTGAACACTTTGATGTCAGCCCGCAAACCATCCGGCGTGACTTAAATGATCTGGCAGACAAAAATAAGATCCAGCGTCATCACGGCGGAGCTGCACTACCCTCCAGCTCCGTCAATACCGCCTATCATGACCGTAAAATCATGTGGTCAGATGAAAAAGCCCGTATTGCCCGGCAGGTTGCCACCCAGATCCCAAATGGTGCAACCCTGTTCATTGATATTGGCACCACTCCCGAAGCCGTCGCGCATGCACTACTTAATCACCGGGATTTACGGATTGTCACCAACAACCTCAATGTTGCCAGCCTGTTCATGGGGAAAGAAGATTTCCGGTTAATTATGGCGGGTGGTGAAGTCCGTTCCCGTGATGGCGGCATTATTGGTGAAGCAACTCTGGATTTCATCTCCCAGTTCCGCCTTGATTTTGGCATTCTTGGGATCAGCGGCATCGATAGCGATGGCTCTCTGCTGGAATTCGATTACCATGAAGTCCGAGCCAAACGCGCCATTATTGAGAACTCCCGCTGCGTGATGCTGGTTGCCGACCATTCAAAATTTGGCCGTAGTGCGATGGTCAACCTCGGCAACATGAATCTTATTGATTTCCTGTTTACGGATAAAGTGCCTCCTGCCAGCATCCAGAAAATCATTGAGCAGCATAGTGTCAAACTGGAACTGTGCTAATCACATTTTATTCATTTCCCCACCTGAAATATGAATAAGGTGGGGCTTCCCGTTGCAAGCCCCTGCTCCCAAATTTCTGCCCTCAATTTGCTTCCCGCAAATTCCTTATTAATCTTATACATATGATAAAAATTTGTTATCTGCATCACGCGAATAGGTTTTTTCCTAGTTAAAGGTTGGCGATTGATGAAATTTTGATTACAATCTTTTGAGCGAAAACGAGCATTAAAGAACTGTTCCGAACATTTCAGAGGGGGATGTAATGGAAACCAAAGACTTGATTGTGATTGGCGGCGGAATTAACGGCGCGGGTATTGCGGCAGATGCCGCTGGCCGGGGACTTTCCGTCCTGCTATTGGAAGGTCAAGACTTGGCCAGTGCGACTTCGTCTGCCAGTTCCAAGCTGATCCACGGTGGCCTGCGCTATCTGGAACATTATGAATTCCGGCTGGTCAGTGAAGCACTGGCAGAGCGTGAAGTATTACTGAAATTAGCACCCCATATTGCATTCCCAATGCGTTTTCGCCTGCCCCATCAGCCGCATCTGCGCCCAGCCTGGATGATCCGCATTGGCCTGTTCCTGTATGATAACTTGGGTAAACGCGTTAGTCTGCCAAGCAGCAAGGGGCTGAAATTTGGTGCGAATTCCGTGCTGAAACCTTCCATCCGCCGTGGCTTTGAATATTCCGACTGCTGGGTCGATGATGCCCGTCTGGTTGTCCTGAACGCTCAGGAAGTCCAGAAGCATGGCGGTGAAGTCCGTACCCGTACTCAAGTGACCCGCGCATGGCGTGAAAAGGGTTACTGGATGGTTGAAGCGAAAGATCTCACCACGGGCAAAACCGATACATGGCGCGCCAAAGGCTTAGTCAACGCGACTGGCCCGTGGGTCAAAAACTTCTTTGATGATGGGCTGAAACTGAAATCACCTTACGGTATCCGTCTGATCAAGGGCAGCCATATCGTTGTACCTCGTGCGCATGATGAACCTCAAGCCTATATTCTGCAAAACGAAGATAACCGTATCGTGTTTGTTATTCCGTGGAATGATGAGTTTTCCATCATCGGCACCACCGATGTTGAATACAAAGGCGATCCAAAAGAAGTTAAAATTGACGATCAAGAGATCGGCTATTTGCTGAAAGTTTATAACAACCACTTCAAGAAACAGCTTAACCGTAGTGATGTTGTCTGGACTTACTCCGGCGTTCGCCCACTGTGCGATGATGAATCAGATTCACCACAGGCGATCACCCGTGATTACACGCTGGATGTACAGGATGAACAGGGGCAGATGCCATTGTTGTCCGTCTTTGGCGGTAAGCTGACAACCTACCGGAAACTGGCTGAACACGCGCTGGAGAAACTGGTACAGTACTATCCAAACGCAGGTAAGGCGTGGACTAAAAACGGTAAATTACCGGGTGGTGAACTGGAAGGCCATGATCGCGATGGTTATGCACGCCTGCTACGCCAGCGTCATAACTGGCTGCCAGAAGGTGTGGCACAACGCTATGCCCGTACTTACGGCAGCAACTGCCAGATAATCCTGAAAGGCGCAGAAGCCCTGACAGATTTAGGCGAGTTCTTCGGCCACGGCCTGTATGAAGCCGAGTTGCGTTATCTGGTCGAACATGAGTGGGTGACTCAGTTAGACGATGCTATCTGGCGCCGGACTAAATTGGGTATGTGGCTGACCGATGAACAGAAACAGCGGGTTGCTGACTGGCTGGCACAGAACGTTCAATCAAGTCAGGCACAAAGCTAACTCTACCCTTGCTGAAAAATGGCGATAAGAGATTATCGCCATTTTATCTTTCCTCTCGCATAATCTTTTTCATTCCTACCCTAAAAGTATCTTCCCGCTCATTTTCTTTCCTGAAAATGACCATAAAGTTTCGAAATAAATCATCCCTACTTTCTACTGAGATTTCTTAATTTTTAATTTTATTCAACTGGTTATTTAAATCATCATATTTCTATTGGCATGGTAGGATGTCGAAAAGCTGATCTAATTAACCTTGGAGGTTACTCTATGTTAACCATTCGGGAAGCGACAATCAAAGACGCGGTGCTGTTATCCCAGCTCATTGAGGAAAGCTATCGTTTTCACTTTTCCTATTTGTGGCATAACAAAACCGAATTGGAAGAATATGTCGCCGAAGAGGGTTCACCAGAAAAAATATCGAACTCACTCAACACCACCAATCACAAGTGGTTTATTGCTGAAACTCATCACTCAGTCGGTTTTGCCAAAATCGTCTTCTATGAACCGCTCCCTGATAGCGATTTAACTGGCGTCTATTTGCATAAGCTCCATCTGATGCCACATCAGACCGGACAAAAATACGGTGAGCAATTATTTGACCATATAGTCAAACTCGGTCAGGAGCAGGGGTTGCAATGGCTTTGGCTGGAAGTATTAGAACAGAACACATTAGCCATCAAATTCTATGAAAGAAAAGGGATGAAATGGTACAAAAATATTATCTTTTCCCGTTCCAAGCAGAAAAGTACCCTGCATATTATGACTAAACCAATATGATAATGATTTTATTATTTTCTTTATATGAAAAATAACGCAGATAAGATAGTAATAACCTAAAACAGGTGAAGAATGCATCTATTTCATTTAAATTTCTAATTGATTACTAAAAAAACAATAAGCAAAATATAATCTAACCATTTCATTACGTAACAAATAGTATAGCAAAAATCACCTTACAGTAAGGTAAATACAGCAGACAGATAGGGTCTACACGCAGATTTCCCTATATTCTCCCATAACGCTGATTTTTATATCTTCAGTAATAAATTTAAATATACATTCAAGATATTGATAATATTTATATTTATTGCTTTTTTAAATTTTCATTTTTTTTTCAGTTGTGATATTAATCCCCTTTCTATAATTCGCTTATTGCGATTTATGTTCAAATTTATGAAAATAAACCAGAATGGATAAAAGCTTACTATGATGAGTCAAACATTCATTAAAAAAGAGGGGATTGCACAATCGTTTCTAGCTCGTTATCTCCTCTCTGAGCAATGTGGCAACCGCCTGAAAACTATCGAGTTACTGGCTAAAGAATGTGGATTGTCCGTAGGTTTAATGCAAGCAGCATTGAAATCTCTTGAACAGGCACAAGCGGTTGGAATTAAGCGTCGTGGTCGTAATGGCAGCTTTCTTTCGCAGATTAACCATAAATTACTCTTGGAGTATGCCGATATCGGCAATGTGGTCTGCGCAATGCCGCTTCCTTATACCCGCGCCTATGAAGGTCTGGCCAGTGGTTTAAAAGCATTGTGTGCAGAGATTCCTTTTTATTTTGCACATATGCGTGGTTCAGACATCCGCATTGAATGCTTACTGAATGGCGTCTATGACTTAGCAGTAACGTCAAGACTTGCCGCAGAGCAGCACCCAGAAAATAAAGATTTATATATTGCGCTTTCACTAGGGACACAAAGTTATACAGACAGGCATAGATTAATCTTTCGTCATGGCGAAATGGATTCCATTCGCCGGGTTGGGTTGGACAGTACTTCAGCAGACCAAAAAATAATGACGAATCAGTATTTTGAAGGAAAAGAGATTGAAGTGGTCGAGGTCTCCTATCACGAATGTCTGAATCAAATCATGAAAGGCCACATTGATGCGGCCATTTGGAACGTCGGGCAGGGTCACGAACTGGTAGCACAAGGTTTGATGACTCAGCTTCCAGATGATAGTGAGTGCTTTATCAAAGCCTCCGAAGCCGTTATTTTGGCTCGTAAGGACAACATCCCCATCCAGCAACTCCTGTACACCATGGTTGATCGGGAAGCACTGCTGACTCATCAACAAAACGTGGTCGCAGGCACAATCGAGCCAGTTTATTGACGCTCAATAAACCAAATCAAATGATTAACCTGACGTATAACAAAAAGCAATGGTAGAACAACGACTAACTATCCTGTTGCAAGGTGGCGTCATCGACCAAGATATCTACGATAACATGCTTGATATTGTGCATGATCTAGAAGATATCTGGTTAATCCCTGTCCATCATCCACAAGGTGAAATGGCGCTTACCCACATGGCGAGTGCTTTCATGCGCTCACGTCGCGGCGAAATTGTTTTGCCACTTGAAAAGAATATCTTGACCAAAATCGAGCAGTCAGAACACTGCGCACAATTATTCAAAATCCATCGCGCATTGTTAGAAAAATTCACAATCACACTGCACCCCAACGAAGAAGGCTATCTGTTGGTAAATTTATATGGTTTAATACTGGCAACCAAAATTCCCTGAATTTTGTTTTACACTATAAATATTCAAAAAAATGAATATTTGAATTTCTCAGTCTTTTTAATTTTCACACAGCCGTGCCGCATTGCAGCCATGAAGGGAAGCCGATGTTTATCAATGCCCTGAAAAAACAGAACCCCAAATTGATTGAAATAGCAAAAGACCTTTGGCAGCAAGGCGCGATATTACCAGACACTTACATCATTGATGTCGATCAGGTCTTGGACAATGGTCGGCATTTACTGCAAGCAGCAGAGCAATATGGCATTGAACTCTATTTGATGACCAAACAGATTGGCCGTAATCCCTGGCTGGCTCAAAAGCTCATTGAACTCGGTTACCCTGGTGTCGTGGCCGTGGATTTCAGGGAGGCATATGCCCTGAGTCAGCATGGCATACCGCTATGCCACATCGGTCATTTGGTACAAACCCCTGCACACCTGATAGAAACCATGCTTAAACAGCATCCGGGTATCATTACGGTGTTTTCCATTGAAAAAGCACAGGCGATCTCAGATGCCGCAGAGAAATTGGGACGGATTCAGCCCATCATGCTGAAAGTGTTTGATAAGCGTGATATCACTTTACCCTCTCAGGAAGCAGGTATCTTCTTCGATGAACTGGATACAACCGTTGACGTATTAAAAACCATGCCGGGCATTAAGTTGAGCGGTTTAACCCATTTCCCCTGCCTGGAGTGGAACGCCCGATATCAGACAACCCTGCCCACCATCAACTTGCAGACCCTCCTCAGGGCGCGCAACAGACTTGAACAGCTTGGCATTGAACTCTCACAAATCAATGCGCCTTCAGCATCAAGCTGCAACACCATCCCCCTGCTGGCAAAATACGGTGCTACCCACCTTGAGCCGGGACATGCCCTGACCGGCACGATACCCGCCAATATCAGTGGCCAAGAACCTGAAAAGATCTCAATGGTTTATATCACCGAGGTTTCCCATCACTACGACGGCAACAGTTACTGCTATGGCGGCGGCTACTATAAACGTGGACATATGAAATACGCGCTGGTTTTCCCTGAACATGCGCGCTCCCCCAAAACCGTGCGGGTACTGAGTCTGGGAGATCCCTGCATTGATTACCATATCCCGATATCCGGTATCCATCCTATCGGCAGCCCAGTGATCATGTGCTTCCGTACCCAGATTTTTGTCACCCGCAGCGACGTAGCTCTCGTTTCCGGCATTCAATCCGGTTCACCAAAGCTTCAAGGCATTTATGACAGTCAAGGAAATTGGAAAAACAGGGGTTATTTTCAATAATCATCCAATCAAAGTATTACAGTTAATATCACTTATCCCTTAAATAATGTTATTTTCGCTCCAGTCGATTTACCACATGATGCTACAAAAATATTTATGGGATACCAGAAACAAACTGGGAATACGCCCACACATTCCGCTACGTATTCCTCATCCAGAATTGATGAAGCTGAAGACGCACTCAAACAGGCGGACTACCAAGAATATCAGGTTAAACGTCGGGGTGAGACGCTGCTATATTCATCAAACAAACAATTAAATAACCCACATCTGGGTACACAGCAAAATACCTGTATTGATACATCGGGCTATACCTATGTGCATGAACACCTGCATATCGATCTCTCTGGTGCGAAAGGCAGTCTCGACTGTCGATTAGACCAATATGATCTGATCGTCGATGAACTTCGTCACCTTTATACCCTTGGCCTACGGAACATCGCGGAGATGACCAACCGCTACATGGGGCGCAATGCTAACTTCCTACTGGATTTGATGCGTGATAGCCACATCAACATCATTGCTTCGACGGGTTACTATAAAGAACCATTTTTCCCCGCTCATTTCAGCGAATTGAGTGTACAGGCGATTGCCGACGATATGATTGCTGAAATTGAAACGGGCATTGACGGTACTGGGCTAAAAGCCGGCGTGATAGCAGAAATTGGTTCCAGCCTTGATCAAATCACAGCGGATGAGAAGAAAGTATTTGCCGCCGCCGCTCTGGCACATCATGCCACTGGCTGCCCTATCTCCACCCATACCACCTTAAGCACAATGGGACGTGAGCAACTGGCTCTGCTCAAAGAATTTGGCGTTTCCGCTGAACATGTGGCTATCGGTCATTGTGATCTGAAAGATAATCTCGACACAATTATTCCCCTGCTTGAAGAAGGGGCGTGGATACAATTCGATACGATTGGCAAAAACAACTACTATCCAGACAGTGGGCGCATTGCCATGTTGCGGGAAGTCGCCAAACGTGGTCTGCTGGGCCAAGTGATGCTATCCCAGGATATCACTCGCCGTTCTCATTTAAAAAGTAACGGGGGAATTGGATTCGATTACCTGTTGACCGTATTCGTGCCGATGTTACTGGCAGCTGGTTTCTCCCAAACGCAGATAGATCTCATGTTACGCGATAATCCTGCACAATTTTTCCGACACGGCTTTTCTAAGACTTAAATTTTCTAACCCCTGTATTTTCCGAAAATTAGCTTTTTCAATCAATCAGCAATCCGGTACAAAATAAAAAGAGAGGGAGAACAGCATGAAATTTGTCATTGGCGGGCAAATAGAAAAAGAAAGAATAGCCGAAAGCATTCGGCAATTGGCGGGAGACAAAGCCACTGCAATTACCATCATGAATGACATTGAAGCCGCTATGGCGATTAAAAATGGTGATGCAGATTACTATCTCGGTGCATGCAATACCGGCGGTGGTGGTGCACTGGCAATCGCCATCGCACTTATCGGCCTGAATCAATGTGCCACCATCAGTATGCCGGGTAAAATCCTGTCTGACGACGAGATTATTGCCCATGTGAAAGCAGGTAAAAAAGCATTCGGTTTTACAGGTCAGGATATTGATGTTGTCCTGCCGGTGATCATCAACACCATCGTTTCTCAGTGAGGAGCATGTCATGAGTGATATCAATGCCATACAACATCTTCACAGTTTTCTGATGAGCTTGATGGAAGTTGACCCTTTCAAGGCCGGATTACTCGCTGCTATTGGCGCGATTGCCGCCATGATGGCAAACCGTGGTATCGCTGTTTTCCATGATGGTCTGCGCCCGCTGCTGCCGGAATACCTTGAAGGCCGGATGAGCCGCAAAGCGCTCGCTGCGACCAGCTTTGCCCTGAGCATCGGTCTGGTTGTCGGTTTTGGCATTCCCTTTTCACTGGCAGCGCCGATTGTGCTGGTTCACAGCCTGCTGCTCGGCACTGATATGATCGGCATCTGGTGTGCCAACAGCCGAAGAGGGTTTATCGCCTCGGGTATCATCGGCGCCCTGTATGCTATTGCCTTGCTCGCCGGCCTGCGCTCAGTCGTCGAACTGTTTGCCATGCTGCCGGTGAATTTCACCGATGACCTCAAGAAAGTTGGCGATCCCATTGTCGCCTGCTTCGCGCTGTTCCCTGCAATAGTTGTGGGTTATCAATATGGCTACCGCAAAGGGCTATGGGTCATGCTCACCGCGTTGATAGGCTATCTGGCCACCAAGGCGGTTGGCCCACTCAGCTTTGGTGGCATGATCGAAAAGCCGGTCAGTTTCGATCCCAACGGCGCAGCATTACTGTTGTCGATGATTGCCATGTTCTACTTTGCGATGCGGGAGCGTCCAGCCCAGTCAGCGGAGCAGAAAGGAGCCAATGAAGTCTTAGTCGGGCTGTTCTCTACCCGTATTGAACGCATCCAGAAAAACAAATGGCTGCTGATCCTCTGCGGCGGCCTGACCGCAAGTGCCGCGACCATGTCTTTCAGCCTGCTGGCCGAAGGCCCGGTTTCCCTGCAATTAATGGCGCAGGGCGAACAGACCAACGCCCTGTTGGTCGCACTGGCACGCGCCATCAGCTTTATCCCGCTGGTCGGCACCACGGCGATAGCCACGGGAGTTTACAGCCCGAATGGCATGAAATTCGTGTTTGTGGCGGGTCTGGCGACCAACAACCCGTGGATCGCCTTTATTGCGGGCGGCATCACCATGTTCATTGAAATCCAGCTGCTGGCGAAAATCGCCATTTGGCTGGATAAATACCCCGGCGTAAAAGCCTGTAGTGGCCATATTCGTACCGCGATCACCAAAATGCTCGAAGTCGCCCTGCTGGTTGGTGGTATGATTGCCTCCAACGCTATTTTGCCGGGTATAGGCTTTATGATCGTGGCGGGAATCTACCTGCTCAACCGTACTTCCAGACGTCCTTTGGTAGAGATGGCTATCGGCCCAATCGCAACTATTGCGGTGGGTATCCTTGCCAACGTGCTCTATCTGCTGGGAATAAAATAAGCAAATGAAAACCTATCCATTGCAAAGTATGACGATGGCGCAAGCCCAGCAGCAGCAGTTCAAACTGGTGGATATTATCTGTCGTCACTTTCCCGGCGCTGATTTTCTCTCGCAAGGTGATCTGGGCTTAGTCCCGGATCTGCACCAACCCCGGATGACCCATCGCATTGAAGCGGTCATCGCGGAGCATTTTGGTGCTGAAGCGGCAGCCTTTGTCAATGGAGCCGGAACAGGGGCGCTACGCGCGGGGCTGGCGGCATTAGTCAGTCCCAACGCTACATTGCTCGTCCACGATGCACCGATTTATCCCACGACCAAGATATCGATTGAACAAATGGGGCTTCACGTGGTGTATGCAGATTTCAATCATACAGAACAAATTGCAGCGGCCATCCGGCAATATCAACCTGCTGCCAGCCTGATCCAGCATACACGGCAAAAGATAGATGACAGCTACGCCCTGCAAGATGTGCTCGCCATACTCCATCAGTATCAAATTCCCTCATTGGTCGATGATAACTATGCAGCCATGAAAGTGGCGCATATTGGCTGCGAATATGGCGCGACACTCTCCAGTTTTTCCTGTTTTAAGTTACTGGGGCCACAGGGAGTTGGCTTAGTTATCGGCAAACAAACAATGATTGAGACCCTACGCCGCAGCATGTACTCCGGTGGCTGTCAGATACAAGGCTATCAGGCAATGGAAGCATTGCGTGGGCTGGTGTCCGCGCCAGTGATACATGCAGTACAGGCGGAAGTTAATGAAACGTTGGTGACACGATTGAATCAGGGGGAATTGCCACAGGTGAAACAGGCATTTCTGGCCAATGCTCAATCCAAAGTGTTATTGGTGGAATTTCACGACCCTATCGCCGAAGCAGTACTGACGGCCGCACATGGGTTGGGAGCATTACCTTATCCAGTGGGTGCAGAATCCAAGTTTGAAATCCCGCCGCTGTTTTACCGCATTTCCGGTACATTTCGTCAGGCAGATCCTACACTGGAAAAACGCATGATCCGCATTAATCCCAATCGCAGCGGGGCAGAAACAGTGATGCGTATTTTGCGGGAAAGTATTTTTCAGAAAAGCGGTCAATAAAAAAGGCAAAACAGCGGTAACTTGATTAAAAAAGCAAAAAATATAACGCCTGATTATCATTTAATTTAAACATTAAACAAACTATCCCTTCTGTTACTGCATTACATAAGGTATTTCATCTGTTTTTATTATTTACCCGGTATTTTGGATTAACAAGACCAAAATAGGAAACATCATCAGGCGTTAATAAATGGATTTGCTTGATATTGACTATTACATTGAATTTAACTTTAGTCAAATCACATTTTTATATAATTGATGATACAGAACCCAATTTTTAATTTTAAATATTAACATTTTACATCATGAAATATAACCAATTAAAATATTAACCTCATTAATATTATATTCAAATAACATAAAATTCATATAATTAGCCGTATTTAAAGAAAAATAATTATTTATTTAATACCAATATACCCATTGAATTTATAGTGAACTAATATTGATTATTTTATGTGGAAAATATCGCAATAATATAGCAAATAACTATCACAATAACTATTTAATATCCATATAGTTTCTTCTGTTTAATTTCATTAAAAATGAGGACAGGTCATCAATATCACAAAGAAATTTCATTATTTCTGAGTTAGAAATAACATACTTGACAAATATTTAAGAAATACGATTAAAATAAAAAATAATATCATCAACCCATTACGTGTACACTTAATGCGTATTATCTCCTGCTTCGAGCTTTGCTAACCAGCCGTCGGCTTCGTCAAGTGCAATGCAACCCGAATTCAAACTTTAGAGAACAACCTGAGGATCACCGCTATTTTGTTTTTTTGACAAATATCCTCAGGCATTTCAGTTCCCTTACTCAACAAATCTCCGATTTGTTTATCTCAACCGCACCGACTCAGACGCGGTAAAATCCCCTTGCTGCCGTTCCACCAGCGTGAGAATACTGTAAAGCGCCACTGGTTGTTGCTCCTGATTCAAAACCTGCACATCCCACACCACAACACCTTGCGGTTTGTCATCAGGAGTTTTCTGGACTTTCTTGATCTTCTTCTTACAGGTCAGCCGCACCTGAATGGTATCGCCAATTTTCACCGGCTCAATAAAACGCAGGTTTTCCATGCCATAGTTGGCAAGCACTGGCCCAACCGCTGCATCCACAAATAAGCCTGCTGCTGCTGATACGACAAAATAACCATGCGCCACACGCTCACCAAACAGAGATTCCGCCGCCCCCAGTTTATCCATGTGCGCATAAAAATGATCTCCGCTCAGACAGGCAAAATTGACGATATCGGCTTCGGTGACAGTACGGCGAGCCGTCAGCAGGCTTTCACCAATCTCAAGCTGTTCGAAATACTTACGGAATGGATGAACCGGATCGGTCTTAACTTTGGCACCACGTACCCATTCACGGCCGATGGCGGCCAGCATGTTTGGGCTGCCCTGAATCGCGGTGCGCTGCATATAGTGTTTCACCGCCCGCAGACCGCCTAGCTCTTCGCCACCGCCGGCACGCCCCGGCCCACCATGTACCAGCATAGGCAGTGGAGATCCATGCCCCGTAGATTCCGCAGATGCCGCCTCATCCAGCACCAGCATACGGCCGTGAGCACACGCTGTTGCCCGGATCACCTGCACCGCGATCTGCTCATCCGCCGTAACCAGCGAACCCGCCAGACTGCCCTGCCCCATCAACACCAGCGCTATCGCCTGTTCTGTCCCCTGATACGGCATCAAGGTGGAAACAGGCCCGAAAGCTTCCGTTCCATGTACCGCTTGATGTGCTACCGGATCAGCACAATAGAGCAGAGTCGGAGGGTAGAATGCGCCCTCGTTGCTGGAATTGCCTGTCAGCACCAGTTGATCCAAAGCACCACCGCACAGAGGCTCACAACCGTGACGCAACAATTCATCAACCTTGGCCTGAACCTCATCGCGCTGTTCAAGGCTAATCAACGCGCCCATGCGCACTTCCGGCAGTGCGGGATCGCCGACAGTCACTCCGGAAAGGCGTTTAAGCAATGCTTGTTTAACCGCCTCAAGCTGACTGACTGGCACGATAATACGCCGGATGGCCGTACATTTTTGCCCTGCCTTAGCCGTCATCTCGCGGACAACTTCCTTGATAAACACGCCAAATTCCGGCATTTCAGGCGTAACATCCTCGCCCAACATACAGCAGTTAAGGGAATCGGCTTCCATGGTAAACGGAATGGATTTTTCGATCAGTCGTGGGTGAACACGCAGCTTCTGCCCGGTCTGCGCCGATCCGGTAAAAGTCACCGCATCCTGATAATCGAGATGATCAAACAGATCGCCAATGCCACCGCAGATCAATTGCAGAGCGCCTTCCGGCACCAGACCGCTATCGATGATCATTTTTACCATCGCCTGCGTCAATTGAGCGGATGCCGTCGCGGGTTTGATGATAGCTGGCATACCGGCCATCCACGTTGGTGCCAGTTTTTCCAGCATTCCCCAGCAAGGGAAGTTAAACGCGTTGATATGCAGCGCGACACCGGGACGCGAAGTCAACACATGACGAGCCACAAACTGCGACTGTTTGGAAAGCGGGATCATTTCATCTTCCGGCCACAGGGTATCATCCGGTAACTCACGCCCCGCCAGCCCTGCATAAGAAAACAGCGTCGCAATGCCGCCTTCAATATCCACCCAACCATCCGCACGGGTCGCTCCCGTTTCTGCCGAAATGGCATACAGCGTTTCTTTGTTAGCAAGCAGATGCTTCGCCACCGCTTTCATCATCTGCGCACGTTGCTGGAACGTCATGGCGGACAACGACTTACCGCCTTTTTCACGGGCATATCCTAGGCTATCGGCCAGTGGCAGGCCATCTGAACACACCTGATACAAGGCTTCACCACTCACTGCATGATGAAGGGTTCTGGCGTTGCCCTGTCCATAAACCCAAGCACCACAAATATAACTGGTTAACTGTTGCATTTTTTCTCCACCTAACAAATTAATGAATCAATTATCAAGTATCTAATGGTATTTATGTATCATATATCCCATTAACGAAACCACCCAATAAATTAACAAAAGCAAAACATTTGCGGGCGATCACTTGTTAATATTCTTATCCTATCCAATAATAAAAATTAACTTATTGTTTTTAAAAAAATAAAAATTCATATTGTGATGTGTACTACAAATAGACAACCTAACTGTTTGATATTTACGTTATCAATTTGTAGATTTACAGTTATGTAAAATGATTCATTTTTATATTAAAAATAAAAAAATAAGAATCATAACGGAGGCAACATGACAACTAACTCACTTCAAGCGCACTTTGACGCCAAAATCGCGGCGGATCTTTCCATTGAGGCCAAAGACTGGATGCCTGATGCCTATCGCCAAAACCTGATACGTCAAATCGGTCAGCATGCCCATTCAGAAATTGTCGGTATGTTACCGGAGGCCAACTGGATCACCCGAGCCCCGACACTACGCCGCAAAGCGGTGCTGCTGGCAAAAGTACAGGATGAAGCCGGACACGGGCTTTATCTGTACAGCGCGGCAGAAACACTGGGCTGTACCCGTCAGGACATCTACCAGAAGCTGCTGAATGGCAAGATGAAATATTCATCCATCTTTAACTATCCCACCCTCAATTGGGCAGATGTAGGGGTGATTGGCTGGCTGGTGGATGGGGCTGCGATCATCAATCAGGTCGCCTTGTGTCGGGCATCTTACGGCCCGTATGCCCGTGCGATGGTGAAAATCTGCAAGGAAGAGAGTTTCCACCAGCGGCAGGGTTATGAAGCCGTTATGGTACTGGCGGCGGGCAATGACGCCCAACGCAAGATGCTGCAAGATGCCATCAACCGTTTCTGGTGGCCGACTCTGATGATGTTTGGCCCCAATGACAATGATTCACCCAACAGCGCCCAAAGCATGGCATGGAAAATCAAACGGTTCAGCAATGATGAACTGCGGCAGAAATTTATCGACAGCACCGTTCCGCAATTGGAAGCACTGGGCATGACCGCACCCGATCCCGAACTGGTCTGGGATGCAACCACGGAACATTACCGTTTTGGTGAAATCGATTGGGACGAATTCTATCAAGTGCTCAAAGGACAGGGCATATGTAATCACGAACGGCTGGAAGCCAAACGCCGGGCTTGGGAAACCGGAAGCTGGGTACGTGAAGCCGCCTCAATCCATGCCAAGAAAATGGCCACCAGAAAAAATGCTGCTTAATCCGTTTCATTACCGGAATTGATAACCGGAACAGGAGACAAAATATGAGTGATACCGATTGGCCGCTGTATGAAGTCTTTATCCGCAGCAAACAGGGGCTGGCTCACCGTCATGTCGGCAGCCTCCATGCAGCAGATGATCAAATGGCGCTGGAGAACGCGCGCGATGTCTACACTCGCCGCAATGAAGGTTGCTCCATCTGGGTAGTGAAATCTATCCATCTGGTGGCATCACAACCTGAAGAGCGCGGGGCTTTTTTCGATCCCTCGGAAGACAAAATCTACCGTCATCCGACTTTCTATACCATTCCTGATGGCATCAAGAATATGTAAGAGCTGAAATATGAATACACATAGCGTTGATCCATCCAACCATGACCTGCTTAATTATGTGCTACGGCAGGGGGATACCCCGTTAATTCTGGCACAGCGCCTGTGTGAATGGTGCGGCCATGCGCCAGAACTGGAAATTGACCTTGCCCTGTCGAATATCGGCCTCGATCTGCTGGGGCAGGCGCGCCATTTTCTCAGCTACGCCGCCACACTCTACGGAATGGATTTTGATGAAGATCGGCTGGCATTTGGCCGCGATGAACGAGAATACCGCAATCTGCTGCTGGTAGAGCAACCCAACGGCGGCTTTAACGATACGCTGGTACGTCAGTTTTTTATCGATGCTTATCACGTCCTGCTCCATCAGGCACTGGGGCAGAGCCGCGATCCTCAATTGGCCGCTATCAGCACCAAATCGTTGAAAGAAGTCGAATATCACCTGCGTTTCAGCCGTGGCTGGATGATCCGGCTGGGGGATGGTACGGAACTGAGCCGCGAAAAAATCCGGCAATCGGTCAATCAACTGTGGCGCTTTACCGGCGAACTGTTCTATTGCGATGAAGTGGAACAGCGGCTGGCCGAAGAAGGCATTGCGGTCGATCCCCGTACCTTGTACGAACCCTGGCGGCAAATTATCAACGAGACATTCGCCCAAGCCACATTGGAAATTCCGCAGGAAACGCCCTACCGACAGGGAGGCAAGCAGGGACTGCATACCGAACATCTGGGATACATGCTGGCGGAAATGCAGTATCTGCAACGCACTTATCCCAACTGTAACTGGTAACCATCCGTTGATCACGAAGGGAGGGGAAGATGGAACAACACGTTAACACATTACAATTACAGAATCCGGCCATCCATCAGATCTGGCAATGCCTACACCAGATTGCCGATCCTGAGCTTCCCGTACTCTCCATTACTGATCTCGGTATGGTTCGGGCGGTGACCCCCCAGCTAACCGGCTGGCGGGTGACATTCACCCCGACGTACTCCGGTTGTCCGGCAACGGAATACCTGATCAATGAGATTCAGCAAACACTGGCACGGGCGGGCTTTACATCGGTCACTGTCGAAATCAGCCTGAGGCCGGCATGGACAACTGACTGGATGAATGCCGATGCCAAACAACGCCTGCGGGAATTCGGTATCGCGCCTCCACAAGGTCTGGCTTGTGAAAAACCGACAGAAACAGAAACAATCACCTGCCCACGTTGTGGTAGCCATGAGACCGAAAAAATCAGTGAATTCGGTTCCACCGCCTGCAAAGCGATCTATCGCTGTCAGCAGTGTCTGGAACCCTTCGACTATTTCAAATGTATTTGAGTTTAGGGAGCAGCAAAAGATGGCTACTTTTCATCGTCCGACTTTTCACCGCTTAAGCATTGCAGCGATTGAGCGGGAAACACCTGATGCCGTGACCGTCACACTGCATGTCCCCGATGAGTTGAAAGCCCTCTTTTGCTATCAACCCGGCCAGCACCTGACACTTAAGGCGCGGGTGGATGGTGCAGAGCTACGCCGCTGTTACTCCATTTGCAGTTCACCACTGGACGATGGATTACAAATTGGCGTCAAGGCCACCTATCAAGGGCGTTTTTCGACTTTCATCAACCAGCGGCTTAAAGTCGGGGATGAGCTGGATGTCATGCAACCACAAGGCAATTTCGGCCACCATCCCGATGGGAACAACGCGGGAAACTATCTGGCAATCGCTGCGGGTTCGGGTATCACGCCAATTCTATCGATCATCAAAAGTACACTGGCGCTGGAACCGGATAGCACCTTCACGCTGATTTACGGTAACCGCACCAGCCGTTCCGTGATGTTCAAAGAAGCGCTGGCCGATCTGAAAAATCGCTACCTGCACCGTTTTCAGGTGCTGTACCTCTTCAGTCAGGAAATCACCGATAGCCCGATGTTCAACGGCCGCATTGATAGCGAGCACCTTCAACACCTCGGCAAAATCCTGCTCAATTTCAGCCAGTTCGGACAGGCCTTTCTCTGCGGGCCAGCAGCCATGCTGGATGATGCCAAATCTGCACTTGAGCAGGCCGGCATGGCGTCCGAACGTATCCATACAGAACGCTTCAACACCGGGCGTAATCCATCAAGTACCGCTGCCCGCCCGGCCAATCTGGCCGAACGCAGTGAAACCCGTGTGGAGATTCATCTGGATGGCCGCACCCTGAACATTGCCATGAACACCGAAGATGACAGCATTCTTGATGCAGCACTACGTCAAGGTGCCGATTTACCCTATGCCTGTAAAGGAGGCGTGTGTGCCACCTGCAAATGCCGTCTCAAATCCGGTGAAGTGGACATGAACGTAAACTACAGCCTTGAGCCGGATCAATTGGCTGCCGGTTATATCTTAAGCTGCCAGTCGTGGCCGAAAGGTGACGGCGTGGTTGTGGATTTTGACGTCTAGCACCGTCAAAAATGAGGAGCTACCATGAGTCACGAATGGATTTTATGCCACCAGCAACAACGGGTACGCACACTGACCCTGAACCGCCCGGAAGTCCGTAATGCCCTCAGCAATGATTGTCTGGAGCAGCTCGTCCAGCAATTGGAACAGGCGGATGCCGATACCGGAACCGGCGCTATCGTCATTACAGGAGCATCACGCTATTTTGCGGCGGGTGCCGATCTCAGGGAGCTACAGCAGCAGACCGTTGCCACGGCAATGACAGACCGCCGCCCACAACTCTGGCAGCGCTTGCACAACATCAGCAAACCTCTTATTGCGGCCGTCAATGGCTACGCACTGGGTGCAGGTTGCGAACTGGTGCTGGCCTGTGATCTGGTGATTTGCGGTGAAAGTGCCCGCTTCGGCCTGCCGGAAATTACATTGGGATTAATGCCGGGCGCTGGCGGCACACAGCGGTTAATCCGCTGTGTGGGCAAAGCACTGGCCAATCAAATGATCCTAACTGGCGAAGCGATCAACGCCCAGAAAGCACAGCAGGCAGGGCTGGTGAGCGAAGTCTGTATCGATGCTCTGACATTAGAACGCGCGGAACAGATTGCCCAACGCATCAGTGAGTTTTCGCCGCTGGCGTTACGGGCGGCTAAAGCTGCACTCAAGACTGCACACGAAACCAGCCTGTCACAAGGGCTGCTCGCCGAACGCCAGCAATTTGTCGCTCTGGCAGGGACAGCCGATCGCCAAGAAGGCATTACCGCCTTTCTTGAAAAACGTAAACCAACATTCAAAGGGTTCTGATCGATGGAAAATATGTCAATGATACTCACTGATATTGAAGCAGGTGTCCTCAGCATTACGCTCAACCGTCCAGAACGCATTAACAGCTTTAACGAGGAAATGCACCAGCAGTTAAGTGAAGCGCTAAAGATCGCTGAACAAGATGAATCCGTGCGCTGTGTCCTGCTCTCAGGCGCTGGACGGGGCTTCTGTGCCGGACAAGATTTAAATGATCGCAACGCCATCATCTCAGAGGGTGACGTTCCTGATCTCGGCCAATCCGTTGAACGTTTCTACAACCCGCTGATCCGTCGCCTGACTTCCCTGCCCAAACCCGTGATCTGCGCCGTCAACGGAGTAGCAGCAGGCGCAGGTGTCTCCGTCGCACTGGCCTGTGACATTGTGATCGCTTCCCGTACCGCCAGCTTTATTCAAGCCTTCTGCCGTATTGGTCTGACACCGGATGCCGGCGGTAGCTGGTTCCTGCCCCATAAAATCGGCCATGCCCGGGCAATGGGAATGGCATTATTGGGAGACAAAATCAGCGCGGAACAAGCACTGGAATGGGGCATGATCTGGCAGGTCGTCGAACCCGAAGCGTTAGAAGATAAAACACGGGAACTCGCTCAACATCTGGCGACCCAGCCAACGGTGGCGCTGAGTTGCATCAAAAAAGCCACTTATGCCGCCGCAGCCAATAGCTTGGATCAACAGCTTAATCTCGAACGTGATTTACAGCGCCTGTGCGGACGCAGTGAAGACTTCCGTGAAGGTGTCAGTGCATTCATAGACAAACGCCAGCCACAGTTCAAAGGGAGATAACCATGAACACGCCAGCACATCATCATCCGATCCTTCACGGCCCGATTGCTGTCATTGGCGCGGGAACGATGGGGATCGGCATTGCACAGGTCGCCGCTCAGGCAGGATATTCCGTCCTGCTGTTTGATGTGAATAATGAAGCGGCACAGCGTGCACTGGAGACGCTGCACACCCGTCTGCATCAACGTGTGGAGGCAGGCAAAGCAGCAGCTGGCGCAACCCAAGCCCTATTACAGCGCATCACACGGGTTGACTCATTGCAGGCACTGGCACCGAGCGCACTGGTGATTGAAGCGATTATCGAACAACTGGAGGTCAAACAGAACCTGTTCCGCCAACTGGAACCCCTCTGTTCAGCCGGAACGATCTTTGCCAGCAACACCTCATCGCTCTCGATTACCGCCATTGCCCGTGTGCTGGCTTCACCCCAACGCATGGCGGGGCTGCATTTTTTCAACCCCGCACCACTGATGAAACTGGTGGAAATCATTCAGGGTCTGGAAACGTCGTCTCAAACGATTACCACACTCAAAAGTCTCGTCACCGATTGGCAAAAACAGCCTGTAGTTTGCCGCTCTACGCCGGGTTTTATCGTCAACCGCATCGCCCGCCCGTTTTATGCGGAGACTTTGCGCGCACTGGAAGAAAACGTTGCTTCCCCCGCCACACTGGATGCAGTAATGAAAGAATCGGGCGGTTTTGCGATGGGGGCGTTACAGCTTACCGATTTGATTGGTCATGACGTTAATTATGCCGTAACCGAATCTCTGTTCCACGCATTTCACGGTGATCCGCGCTTCCAGCCTTCACTGCGCCAGAAAGAGCTGGTGGAAGCCGATCATCTGGGTCGTAAGCGCGGTCAGGGGTTTTATGTTTATGATAGCAAAGAAAAACATCAGCCATTACCCCGGTTGGAAACCCTCCAGGAGCAAATACGGCCTGCGCGGATTCAGGCAACGGGCGATTGGGGAACTCTGCCACATTTTGCCGCGCTATTAAAACCGTTGTTACAACAATATGGAATCGCCCCCGAAGAAAGCAAAAATACCGATTCCCAGCCGCCAGCATTACAGCTTGATGACGTTATATTAACGCTGACACAAGGTAAAACCAGCGCACAGCTTGCTGATGAAATCAGAGCGCCAGTGGTACAGTTTGATCTTGCCGCCAATCATCAGACGGCTTCCATCATCACTCTTAGCTCCGCCTGCCAGAACACCCGGCCGCAGACGGCAAAAGTGATCAGTTTCCTGCAATCTCTCGGCAAGCAGGTGATTCTCCTGCCGGATTACCCTGCCTTACTGACGATGCGTACCGTGGCCATGTTGTGCAACGAGGCGCTGGATGCCATCAATAAAAGCATCGCCAGCGCTGCAGATATCGATCTGGCGATGTGTTACGGCGTCAATTATCCCATCGGCCCATTGGCATGGGGGGAACAACTGGGCTGGCGGCACATTCTCAGCACACTGGAAAACTTACAGCAATTTTATGGCGAACCCCGTTACCGACCTGCACCTTTGTTGCGCCAACTGGCGGCAGGCTATGTAACGCTGCATCTCCAGCGAGATCAAAATCAAAATAAGGAACGCAACCATGTCCGCTAACGCTTCCAGCCAACTGGCTCAACGCTGCATAGAAGCCATGTATGCCAAAGATGCCTGCGCCCAGAATATGGGAATGCACATCGACCATGTTGATACAGGGGTCGCCCAAGTAAGCATGACCATTAAACCAGACATGCTCAACGGCCATCAAAGCTGTCATGGTGGCATCCTGTTCAGTCTGGCCGATACTGCCTTCGCCTATGCCTGCAACAGCGAAGGGCTGGCGGCGGTGGCATCCGGTTGTAGCATTGATTTTATCCGCCCGGCCTTCAGCGGTGACCGCCTGACAGCCACCGCTTTTATGCAGCATCAGGGAAAAACCACGGGCTTGTATGACGTCAGAATTATCAATCAGGACGGCAAAATCGTGGCCTTTTTTCGTGGTCATGCCCATCGTCTCGGCCATTCTATTCTGGAAGACAGGCAGGAAACACCATTACAGGGAGAACAATCATGACCCATGCGTTTATCTGTGACGGCATCCGTACTCCTATCGGGCGTTATGGTGGTGCGCTTTCCGGCCTGCGGGCTGACGATCTGGCCGCTCTGCCGCTACAGGCACTACTGGCACGTTATCCCTCGCTGGATTGGCAACAGATTGATGACGTCATTCTGGGCTGCGCAAATCAGGCGGGAGA
Source organism: Xenorhabdus bovienii SS-2004 (assembly GCF_000027225.1). Taxonomy (NCBI): domain Bacteria; kingdom Pseudomonadati; phylum Pseudomonadota; class Gammaproteobacteria; order Enterobacterales; family Morganellaceae; genus Xenorhabdus; species Xenorhabdus bovienii. The sequence goes on along the minus strand of NC_013892.1, from coordinate 122,158 downwards.
AGATAACCGCAACGTGGCACGCATGGCGGTTTTACTGGCAGGGTTACCCTATTCGGTATCGGCGACCACCCTCAATCGGCTGTGCGGCTCCGGTCTGGATGCCTTGGCCTTTGCCGCCCGTGGTATTAAAGCCGGCGAAGCGCAACTGATGCTGGCGGGCGGGGTCGAATCCATGACCCGTGCCCCTTTCGTCATGGGTAAAACCGACAGCCCATTCAGCCGCCAAGCCCAAATCTTTGATACCACCCTTGGCTGGCGCTTTATCAATCCCCTGATGCAGCAGCAGTTTGGGACAGACTCCATGCCAGAAACTGCGGAAAATGTTGCCGCCCAGTTTCAAATCAGCCGTGACGATCAAGATGCCTTCGCCCTGCGCAGCCAGCAACGTACCGCCAACGCCGAACAACGGGGAATTTTCGCGGAAGAAATCACCCCCATTACCCTGCCCTCTACAGACAAAAAAGGCACACCAACCATCGTCTCACGGGATGAACACCCACGGCCGGAGACGACATTCGAACAACTGCAACGGCTGAAAACCCCCTTCCGGGTTGATGGAACAATCACCGCCGGCAACGCCTCTGGCGTCAATGATGGCGCGGCGGCACTCATCATCGCCTCAGAGACGGCCGCCTTGCAGCAGGGGCTGACACCCCGGGCGCGCATTATCGCAACCGCCACCTGCGGCGTTGAACCCCGCATGATGGGGATCGGGCCATTGCCAGCCACCCGCAAGGTACTGGAGCTCACTGGCCTGAGCCTGAACCAGATGGACGTCATTGAACTCAATGAAGCTTTTGCCGCACAGTCACTGGCCGTCATGCGTCAGTTGGGGCTACCGGATGATGCAGAACAGGTCAATCCGAATGGTGGTGCGATTGCATTGGGTCATCCATTGGGCATGAGCGGGGCACGTCTGGCGCTGACGGCCACTCTGGAACTGGAACGGCGTACCGGCCGCTATGCCTTGTGCACGATGTGCATCGGCGTAGGGCAAGGGATCGCCATGATTATTGAACGCATATCGTAACGGCAACGCCTTATATCGGGTATTAGCAAATAACCCACACCTGCACATAAAAACAACAACCTGTTACAAACAAATCAACAAAGGGACAGGAAACTATGAGCAACAACGTACAACACCTCGATTCCATTGAATTTGCTTCACGTGACGAAATTCAGGCGCACCAGTTTGAACAGATAAAATGGACGCTCCATCACGCTTACAACAACGTGCCCATGTACCGCCGCAAATTTGACACCGCCGGCATCCATCCCAGTGATTTCAGGCAACTTGCGGACATCACCAAATTTCCCTACACCACCAAACAGGATCTACGGGATCACTACCCGTTCGATACTTTCGCCGTTCCGATGGAACAAATCGTGCGCATCCATGCCTCATCGGGCACCACAGGGCATCCTACCGTGGTGGGTTATACCCAGCGGGATATCGACCATTGGGCGAATCTGGTCGCCCGTTGCCTACGCTTTGCCGGAGCGAGCGCCAAAGACAAAGTTCACGTCGCCTATGGCTACGGCCTGTTTACCGGAGGGTTGGGAGCACACTACGGGGCTGAACGTCTGGGCGCCACCGTGATCCCTATGTCCGGCGGTCAGACCGAAAAACAGGCGCAACTGATTCTGGACTTCAAACCCGACGTCATCATGATGACCCCTTCCTACTGCCTGACTTTACTGGACGCGCTGGAACAGCGGATGGGCGGAGATGCCAGTAAATGCTCCCTGCGTGTTGGCATTTTCGGCGCGGAGCCTTGGACAGAAGCGCTGCGCAGCGAAATTGAAACGCGCATGGGCATCAAAGCTTTGGATATTTACGGCCTGTCCGAAGTCATGGGGCCGGGGATCGCGATGGAATCGGTGGAACACGCTAACGGTTCCACCATTTGGGAAGATCATTTCTATCCGGAAGTGATTGAGCCTGACAACCTGAACGTGTTGCCGGATGGCGAATCCGGCGAATTGGTTTTCACGACTCTGACCAAAGAGGCCATGCCCGTGATCCGTTACCGCACCCGCGATCTGACCCGTTTATTGCCGGGTACTGCCCGTCATATGCGTCGTATGGACAGGATCGCCGGACGCTCTGACGACATGCTGATTATCCGTGGCATCAATGTCTTCCCATCACAGGTAGAAGAACAGATCATCCGCTTCAAAGAGCTGTCGCCTCATTATCAGTTAGAAGTGAACCGCACAGGCAATTATGACTGCCTGTCAGTCAAGGTCGAGCTAAAAGAACCGGAGCGGCTTGATGCTCAACAACGCTGCGACATCTGCCACCAGTTGCGCCATCACATTAAATCCATGATAGGGCTGAGTACAGAAGTCAGTATCGTCAACTGCGGAGACATCCCCCGCTCAGAAGGCAAGGCGGTCAGAGTGATCGACCACCGCCAGCATGAGTAATCATTCGCCACCGCTGAGACTATTTCAAGTTGCAGGGTATATTTCTCCGGTTATGCTAATGGCATGACACATTTGCGAGCAGATAATGGAAAAAATGGCACACAAACTCGACGACTTTATCCGACACGCCCTTGATGCCCAGCCCATCAGCGGAACGTCGCTGATTATCTCTCTGTTTGGGGATGCCCTCAGTCACCGTGGTGGTGAAGTATGGTTGGGCAGTCTGAGCCTCCTGCTGGAACCGATGGGGTTCAGTGACCGTTTTGTGCGGACATCCGTCTTTCGCCTGCAAAAAGAGGGCTGGCTGGCGGTGGAGAAAATCGGCCGTCGCAGCTATTACCGCATCACCGAGCGTGGCATGAATCAATTCCGCCATGCCGAGAGCAAAATCTACCTGAGCGAACAGCCTGAGTGGGATGGCAAGTGGGATCTACTGCTGCTGGAAGGCACGACCAAAGAAGAACGCAACCGCCTGAAAAAAGAACTGAGCTGGCTTGGCTTCGGCCAACTCAACAGCACTCTGATGGCGGCGCCAAGCAGCGCGCAAAGTGATATTCCCGCCCTGCTTGGCGAACTCAACGCCAGTGATTCTGTGATCTACTTTCGGGCAGACTATCCCTATCCCCGTTCAGAACAAAGCCTGAAAGAACGGGTATCGGCCAGTTGGTCACTGGATCAGGTGGTAAAACACTATCACGAGTTTATCGTCTCATTCCGTCCCTTAATGAAGCTGCTGCAAGATTGCAGTGAAGCCGACCTGACACCAGAACGCAGCTTCCAGTTGCGCCTGCTGCTTATTCACTTTTACCGCCGTGTGGTACTGCGCGATCCGCTGCTGCCGGATGCTTTGCTGCCAGCACAATGGGAAGGGCAGGTTGCCCGTAACTTGTGCACCAATATCTATCACCGAATAGACCTTACTGCGACACATTACGTCAGCGAACGCTGTGAAACCACCATTGGCACACTTCCGCCACCTGCGGCCGCGTATTACCGCCGTTTTGGTGGTTAGCATTTTTGTCCACCCGGCCGCTGTCTTAATCAGTGTTGTGCTTTAATAAATTCGGACACTTTGGTAAAGGAATAGAATGACTTTAATTAAGGTGTCTTTATGAAACGAAAATCACCCCAAAAATTTACCGATAACTTTAAAAGAGAAGCGGTCAATCTGGTTGTTGAACAGAGCTATACAGTCCCACAGGCAGCTGAAACCAAAACCCATCATGAAAACCAGGCAGAGATGAAAAAAGATGTCTTGGGTTATCTGCATTATTACAATTTAACACGATTGCACACGGCCAATAATGATTTAACACCCGTGGAATATGAAATGGCCTTCGTAAAAGTGTCCGATTTTTCTTGAGCAGAACACCACACAGATGCAACTCAGGTGCAGCAATGCACAAATTGTTCTGGTGTAGGTGAAATTACTGAAGAATGAGGTGGGACCGCGGTCCCACCTGTTGAATTATATCGCGTCGATTTGCTCTATAATGTTCACAGCTGCATTCATAGGCATAAAGAGCCTGAATTTCATTTTTGGAAATTCCTGAAACCCCATGTTTATATAGAATTTTTTAGCAATATCGTGCTTAGCGTCAACGATAATCATTGGAGTAGGAATGGATTCTGACGATTCTATTGATTTTCGAATTGCATCTATCAACAAAATTTCGCCAAGTCCTTGGCGTTGAAATAATTTATTTATAGCTAATCGGCCAATAAGTGCGCAATACAAACTGGAAGGGTATTTTTTCGATATTTTTTCTGGTATTTCGTCTAGTTCTACCGTGCACAGCGCTAGTGAATAATACCCCTTTATTTGAGATTCATTCTGACTACTTGTCAGGACAAATGTCCTTGATAGGTCCTTTTTATCATGCTGCCCTGATACTGCTTTCAAATAGTTGTTTAACGCAGGTTCACCACAGTCAAAATTATTTCTATCGTGTTTATTTTTATTTAGACACTCGATCTTCATCTAACAAATCCTTATGTCTACGAGCTGCACGAAGGAAACGCTCATTTATCTGGGTAGGTTCTTCTAATGCATGCACAAATGCCACTGCATCCTCCTGACACAATTTGATGCGCATGTTTTGTTCAATCAGTCGTTTCGCCTCTGCTACAGCAGCATTTGCAATAAAACTATTCAAACTCGCATACCCAGATAATGATAGTGCCATTTCAAGCAACTCTTTAGTTTCTGAATTCACCCTAGTGGTGATTCTTTCATTTGATAATGTGGCCATAGTCAAAACTCCACCGTATTGCGGTTATTGGTTTAATATACGGTCTAATTTAACATTTTCTTTAACAAAAATCAATATACGTGCCAAAATGACGCCAAAAACCAAATGGGAGAAAAATGATATGGCTATATTGGAGCTACAATGAATTGTTACCATCTCAGGATCTCGTCACACGTTGCAAAAAGACCTTACGGGAAGTGGAGCCGCTGGCAGAAATGGAACAGGGACGAAAACGGCTGACATTCAGTCAGGACTTTATACCGAAAAACTAATTATAATTTTCAAATTCGAATCAGATAACAGCAAGGGTTATATGGAAAACTACTTTGACAGCCCATTTAAGGGCAAAACCTTAGCGGAACAAGTCACTAATCCGAATATTCAGATCGGCCGTTTCAGTTACTATTCCGGTTATTATCATGGTCACTCTTTTGATGACTGCGCCCGTTACCTGCATCCCGATCTGGTTGATGTTGATAAGTTGATCATCGGCAGCTTCTGCTCCATCGGCACTGGAGTCGCCTTTATGATGGCAGGTAATCAAGGACATCGTTTGGATTGGGTTTCATCCTTTCCGTTTTTCTATATGTCGGAAGAACCGGCCTTTGCTGATGCTCAAAATGGCTACCAACCGATGGGAGATACTGTTATCGGCAATGACGTCTGGATGGGTGCCGAAGCGATTATTATGCCCGGCGTAAACATTGGCGATGGGGCAGTTATCGGCACCCGCGCTCTTGTCACCAAGGATGTGGAACCTTACACCATTATTGGTGGCAATCCGGCGAAGGTGATCAGAAAACGCTTTTCAGATGAACAGATTGCTATGTTACTGGAAATGCAGTGGTGGAACTGGCCGCTGGAACAATTAAAAGCGGCGATGAAGATGCTCACTTCAGCAGATATTGAAGGGTTATATCGGTGGTGGCAGAATCAGTAGTCGATGAATTAAATGGTAATTTATAAAGCCACGACCCCCTTAAAATAGGGGGTTATCGTAATTTTTTTCCCATTAAGTTCACAATCATTTATCATTTGAATAACGACTTCTTTAGTCCATAAAGCCTGAGCATCTTCAGTCTCTTTATCATGAATAACAGATTTACTCATATCAATAAAGGGATTACTGAATATTATAGCTTTATAACGATGATCGTCCTCACCATCCGGCAGATACCAATCAATCAGATAATTAGCCGTTTTAATAAGTTTACCAAAACACGATCATCTGTGTTTATTTAGGCTAGCCTAATGTTGTCGATCTGAAAAACATCTTTTATAAAATCAGGATGAAATTAATTAAACATAAAAAATATTATCTTATAAATATTCACCACTATAAATACTTATAGAAACAATTAATAATTATTTTTATTTTTTCTTTTTTAAAAAAATAAATAGCCAAAAGGTATTGCATTGAAATGAATAGTATGCTTGAATTGATTTCAATGCATGAATTATATTTTAAAAAAATCAAAAAAAGGAAATATATATGGTTTATTTTCCTAGCGATACAAAAACAACTATACCATTATCGATCATTTTTGGTGGAATTTCCCCAGAACATCCAGCATCAGTTAGTTCTTTTGATAATCTTATAAAAAGTTTCAGAGAGCTTAATTTTGATAGAAATCTTAATTCAATATACTTCTTCGATAAAGATGGTTCTGTCTTATACAACGCCTATACACCTTATATTTCTCCCTATGATTTTACTCATTCTGGAGATAAAATAGATTTATATACAGCAATCAAAAGGATGTCTAAACAAAGCGAATTTCACATCAATCTTCTTCATGGTAATTTAGGTGAGGATGGGCATATCCAAGGAGTTGCTAAGTATTTTAAAATTAAAGGAACATTTGGTAGTGTACTTCCTTCCTCGCTATCTATGAGTAAATACCATATGTCACACTATATTAATAGTTTATTACCCTCTTTAAGATCACCGAAAACATTACTCTTAACTGAAGGTAATCTAGAAAAAGCATTTTCATTGATTAGCGATAACTTCCCTGAAGAAAAAATAGTTATAAAACCTAATTCATTAGGCGCTTCTTTATTTACAAATAAATATGTTAATCTGGAAAATGAAAAAAAATCAATATTGGATAATTTAAAAAATATTTTTGAATACGATAGATTTGCCTTGGTACAAGCTTTCATCAAAGGAAAAGAGTATTCTGTTGGTTGCATTCGAATAGAAGGGAAAGCAATAGCACTCAATGTTGTCGAAATAATCACAAAGAATGGTTTTTTCGGTCATGATGAAAAGCATCGAATTAATAAAGCAGAAGAAATTCTTTTAATACAAGATTCAGAGATAACGAGAACACTAAAAGATTTATCTATTAAAATTTTTGAATCTACTGGATATGAATTTATGTGTCGATTTGACTTTATTGTTACCGAGTCTGAAGAAATATACTTTCTTGAATCAAATCCAATTCCGGGCATGATGAAAAATAGCATATTCCCTAAGATGTTAAAAGGACACAAATTATCAATACCTGGCTTGTTTATTCACCTATCATGTTCATCACAAAACATTTCTGAAAAAAAATCTATTTTTAACTACATTATCGAGTAAAGGTAAAAAAATGGAAAGAATAGGATTAATTGGCGGTGTCAGTTGGGCATCAACTATGGAATATTATAAACGTTTGAATATGGCTGTGCAGAATACTGGCAAAGATTTTGAATCTGCCGATCTAGCTATTATCAGCCTTAATTTTTCAAAAATACTTGCCGCCCAGAAGCGAGATGATAATGAGACTGAATTTAACATTCTCAGCAAAGCAGTTCATCAACTTGCGCAAGCCGAAGTAAAAAAAATCCTTATTTGTTCTAATACAACCAGTAATACTTGCGATCGGCTTTCAAAACTGGTTAATATTCCAATTATCAATATTATTGATGCCACCGCAAATAAATTACTCAGCATGAAGGTTTCCAATGTTGGGTTAATTGGTACTCAATATGTTATGGAACGTGATTTTTATAAGAAACGACTTGAAGCTAAAGGAATAAACGTATTAATACCTAGATCCAGGACTCGGCAAATCATACATGATTCTATTTATCAGGATCTATGTCGCTATGCACTCACTGACACATCCCGTGGAATAATGTATCGTGCTATTGATGAATTAGCTGAATTAGGCGCAGAAGCCGTCATACTCGGCTGTACAGAAATTCCTTTAGTTGTCAGTGATAGGGTGTATCAAAATTCAATAAAAATAATTGATTCTATCGATGCTCACATTGAAGCCGCATTGTCTCTAACACCGGAAAATAATAATACTTCGTCTATGTTAAGGTATCTCAATTGAACATAGCACAATATGGTGTTTTTTTGTTGATCACCGTACTAACGACTTTGCGAACCCTTGCCCTTAAAAAAGTTGCAGAACGTGTATCTCCGGAGAATACTGCTTTTATTATTGGCGCTGGCACGTTTTTAACGTGCCTTTCTCTACTTCCTGTCGCCATAACCACGGGCATCTCAACTCCATCTGATTTCTTTAACCTAGCAGGGATATCTGCTGGATTGATGAAAGGGGTGCTTCTAGGCATAATGCTGATAGCACAACAAAATCTTATCAACAAAAGCCTTTCATCTGCCACTTATGTATTCCCTATATCTCTTGGGTTTATTGCACTCATTGATATACTGATATTTGGTTCTAATCTTACCTTTTCCTCAATCCTCAGTATTAACATTCTTTTTGTCGCCGGAATTCTTTTCACTATGATTGGTCATATTAAAAGCATGCACAAACGAAGTAAGCTTATGTTTTTCATTATGATATTCTGTGTAATCGGGTTTGCAATTATGGACCGAACAGGGATTCCCATGAGTGGTTGGTTTACCTATTTATTATTTACTGGCGTAGGGAATATATCTGTTATTTTTTTCTATCAGAAAAATAAATTTTCTTTTGTTCCACTGAAATTTTGGCTTTCCATATCAATCATCTGGTTTTTACCAGAATTATTTTTTAACTATGCTATTGCCACTTATTTACCTGTCAGCTACGGATATCTAGCAATAACTCTCAGAATTCCTTTACTTATGCTAATTTCAGTGCTTGTCTATCGTGAAGGAAAACTCTCTGAACAAATGTTATTTTCCTTTGTTGCTGTTATCGCAATTTTACTTATGTTCATGGAGAGACTATGAAAGTCCCCTATTTTTCTCAGTGGGAATCATTCCATTTAGCCAATGACATTATTCACCATCAACTTCCACTTAGTCATGATCCGCTATGGGAACAATCCGGTGCAGATTCCCCAGAGGAATATGCAAAATGGGCAAATCATATTTGTGGTATGGCTTGTCTTAAAATGTTGCTTGCAGCTCGCTCAGGGAAAATTTACCCATTGCTGAAATTAACTAAAATGGCAACCGAGTACGGAGCATACCAGATAGAAGATGAGCATATAAAAGGAATGATTTATGCTCCTGTAGTTTCAATGTTATCGGAACAATTTGGGATTATCTCTCAAATAGTGACCGGTATGACGGCCGAAAAGATACATGAAGTTTTTACCCAAGATAGTTTATATATAGCTTCCGTTCATCCTAGTATCAGATGGCCAACACGATTACCTGAAAAAAAGGGCGGACATCTTGTACTGGTGACTAACGCTACACCCGAAGAAATAACTTTTCATAATCCTTCTGGTGCTAACACTCAAAGTCAAATTGATGTAAAAATGTCAGTAGATATTTTTGGCCGATTTTATGCCGAGCGTGGCATACTCATTTAGAAGCCGAACTAGCTCAAAAGATTAGTCATAATCTTTTCAAGGAACACAAATATGTTTAATTCCAGCGTAACGATGTTGCATTTATTATACGAAACCGCGAAATCTCTTTATATTTCAATAGGCGCATATTGTTACCGCTAATTTAAACACGAACTGCCCGCAGTCTGCGAGCAGTTGTGATATTACCTGACCCCAGAAGGTGTTATCGTGATTTTCTGCCCATTCAATTCACAATCATTCATCATTTGAATAACGCCTTCTTTAGCCCATAAAGCCTGCGCACCTTCTGATTCCTTATAAGGAACAACGGATTCACTCATATCAATAAAGGGTTTGCTGAATATAATGGCTTTATAACTATCATCGTCCTCACTATCCGGCAAATTCCAATTAATCAGATAATTAGCCGTTTTCCAAAAAACAATAATATTTTCACGCTCATCACTATTTTTTGTTTTATTCCACTTATAACCAATCAGACAGTATTGATTATTCACATTTTGTAAATTAAACCGCTTAATAAGATAACTGAATGCAGGCAAATAACCCTCTTTATAGCTCTTGATTTTTAGCGGCTTAAAATGACTATTTGGTTTTTCACTATATATCCCCCAACTGCCCTTCTTTTCCCAAGCCTTGAAGTCCAATTCATCTTGCTTAGAAAAAACAGTTAAAGAGAAAAAAATAACACATAGACCAATTAAATATTTCATATATAATCTCTTATTTAAGATAACTATCAGATAGCTTATAAAAATCTTGTCCTTGTAATGAAAATAGCTTGATAAAATTTGAGCCAGGAGAATCAGTACTTTTCGTTCTCCATGCAATAATCTCTGTATTAGAGATTTTATTACTTTTGGCTATATCAATAGCATTTTTAATTAACCGTCGATAAGCTAAAAAATTTGAATTACTACCTTCGTTCGCAGCTATTATCATACCGTTAATTCTATCTTTTATATCAGATTTAATATTGGGATATTGACTAAAACCTTCTATTGTCCGTGCTCCTGAAATTAATCCGATTAATTTATTCCCCTGACTGGGCACATCAAGCTCATGTGCTTTAGGAGACCGGACTCTGTTCAATAGAACATCATGCATATATTGCATAACATCTTTAGCTTTTTTTTCATCATACTTTATTCCCGGTGTCTCAGGCGTTGTCGTTTCCGCTAACAACACCATTAAAATCGCTTTCTGCTCGGCAGTTAAGTCCGTTGGAATCGATATTTTGGATAAGACATGAATTGTTAATGGTGGAAAACAATCCTCAGCGACACCTGCTGCAAAATAGGGACAGTAATCTATATCAGTATCCACCGCTCTAACCACGCTTACTCCCATATTAAGAGCTGTTATTTGCAAGCTTTGCTCTCTAAACAGATAATTATCACGTTGAAAAATGGACACAAGCGTATTATTCGACTGAAATTTAAGATGTCTTTTTGTATTACTATTCAAACCATCTATCTTTAATGTAAGCATATTCCCTTTCGTAAGATAGAATACGGTTTCATTAAGTAAAGACTTGTTGTTCCGACTGATAATAAATCTAGACATAATTAATTATCCTTTTGATTTTGTTGAAATCCGTTCTTGAAAAAAAATACCATGCCATAATAAAAATATTTTATTGATAAATCAAACCCCTGTCCAGTAAGATACATCTTATTTTTGATTATTACGTGGGTATTATTTAATGCATGATAAAACTAACATAAAAAACAAATAACCATTTTTATTATTTATTACCAGTAAAATATCCTTAGAATTTTGCTCCATCAGCGTATTTCATCGGTTGATATTGCGTAATCATTAGTATTCCCTCTAAATAACAGATAACAAAACCCACACTAAATATTATCATGATGCGTTATTTATCCCGTGTAAATTTCGACCTGTTTTTCCATTGCGATCACTCAAAAAGACTAATCCATTCCTTATCTTCCTGATAGAGTAAAGAGTTTATTTAATGCGGAGAAACCGGAACTATGTCAAAGCTCATTTATTATGTCGCCGCAACAATGGATGGTTATATCGCTACCGAAGATCACGGACTGGGTTGGTTAGAGGCATTTACCCTCGGCGATGACGCCACGCCTTATGATGAATTTTACCAAGGCATTGGGGCAGCCATTATGGGGGCTGGTACTTATGAGTGGATCATGAAAAATACCTCCGGTGACTGGCCGTATCAGGATATTCCCTCGTTTATCCTCTCCTCACGAAATATATCCATTCCGCCAGGCATCAGTGCCGTTGTCACTCATACCTCGACCAACGATATTGCTGCTGAAGCAAGAGCCGCTGCCAAAGGTAAAAACGTGTGGATGATTGGAGGAGGCAAAACCGCAGCCAGTTTTGCCGATGCTGGGGAGTTACAACAACTGTTTATTACGACCATTCCCATATTTCTGGGTTCAGGCATCCGTGTCCTGCCAGTCAATAAACCGATTCACGTTACGTCGGATAAGCGGCGCTTTTTACGCAGTGGCGCAATTGAAACCATTATGGATATCAAATGGTAAACTAAAGGTATCTCCGTGGCCTTGTTCCCTTATCCTCGTTTAGCCCACCTTTTTGAGGTGAGATTGCCGCACAGAGAATTCCCCAACACGATAATCCCACCCCGCATACACCCAACAGCCACCAATGGGTAGATGAGATCCTCAACGATATCAATGCGTCCTATAACTATGATTTACACCATGACAGCAAGCTAAGAAGCGATCTCGCAACACATTTAACGGTGTTAATCAGCCGATTACAGCAGCAAATCAAAGGCGATCTGAGTCTTTCGTACAGGAGGAAAGAGCATCAAAATTTTTTCGAGAGAGAAAACTCTTATTCCGAAAACATGGAACTGATCTTTGAAGAGTTTGAACTCATAGAAACCGAGTGAGTATCACGGTCACTTTTATTTAATTTATGTTGGGTGCGAATTCAGTTCATAAGATTCAACATTTTTATCTAATTGTTTTTCATTATTTTTTAAAGTAAAGTTCATCTTATTACTTTAACTACCTTCATGAACCTGTATTAAATAGCCCCCGATGTGGCTAAAAATATGAAATTGAGAGGAACCTGTTATGTCTATATGGGTAGATGCTGATGCATGTCCTAAGGTTATAAAAGAAGTATTATATCGTGCAGCAGAACGTGAAAAAATACAGGTTACATTCGTGGCAAATCAACGATTAAGTGTACCTGCATCCGCTTTTTTACGTACATTACAAGTCCCTGCTGGGTTTGATGTCGCTGACAATGAAATTGTTCGTCGCTCAGAAATCGGTGATTTAGTGATTACAGCAGATATTCCTCTTGCTGCTGAAGTGATCGAAAAAGGTGCAATAGCACTCAATCCGCGCGGTGAACGTTATAGTGAAGCGACAATACGTGAACGCCTGACTATGCGTGATTTTATGGATACGATGCGGGCGAGTGGGATCCACACGGGAGGGCCTGCTACGTTAAACCAACGTGATCGCCAACAGTTCGCAAATGAACTAGATAAATGGTTATTGCAACAAAAAAAAGTATCTTGAAAGAAAATATGACTGTTCTGTGAGCAAAAAATACGATTGTTATTAAAAGGATTACAGTTTCGGTCTCCGACAACATGGTAACGATTCTATACGGGAAAGGGACGAAAATATGGACGTCCGTGTCCAAATGTCAGAGGGTGCTATTTATCATCAAAAACGGTTAATAGCAGAAAATAAACTAGTATGACTCTTAAAAAAATCGCAAATTAAAATTTGCATATAGTTTAAGGTGGAGTATCCACTCCTTTAACGATAATGCCTGTAATATAAATTATTTCTGCTGGATAGGGATAATCAAGGAGTTTTAGTTGTAATTAAAATGTTATGTTTTATTATTATAATTCTAATATAAATTAACTTATTAATATAATTCATTCCTATTTGGCAAATATTAATATGAAAAAGATTGATATTATCCTCCAATCCTTCCGTCATATTTAACAATATCAGAAATTCGTCATAGCTGGGAAGAAATTCCCTAAAGGCGCTATTCTGAAAATGAGTTTATGCTAACATTTGATATTTAAGAAAATGATTAATCCCGGAGCAGGTGATGCCGTTGATTGCTGTGGCAACATTATTGTCAGTAGTAGCGTGAATATTTGTTGAAATTATAAATATGACTACTGAAAATACACTTATCCATATCACTTACTTATAAAGTATTAATGGAAAGGTCGTTATCCTGAATCAGCTAATCAAAAAACCCCAAAATTACCTCTATTTAGTTAAATTATTGTCTTTTTTCTTTTATCCAACCCCTTTATTTATTAAAAATAAAACATAAACCAACAAAATTCATATCTTATATCCATTAGTTACTAAGGAAATTAGACTCTATTAAATAATCAATAAAATAAATATAAAAAGCCTTTTAGTTTCAAACCAATAGAATAAAATGTGATCCAAAACTCAAACAAAACATCTTTTCATATTCAAAAACTTGAAATCTGATTAGGATAAATCAGCCATTACTTCAGTCTTTGAATTATCTCATCACGAGAGTAATCATTCTGTTAATAGCAAAACTCAGTTACTTATTACTCCTGCCATACTAAGGAGAAAGGCATGAAGAAAAATCAAGTAAATCAGAAGGATCTTGAAAAACTTATTACTTTGATTGGTGGAAAAGAGAATATTGCTTCTGTCAGCCATTGTATTACCCGTCTCAGATTCGTTCTCTATTCACCAGAAAATGCCAATGCCAAGGCCATCGAAGAGCTATCCATGGTAAAAGGGTGTTTTACCAATGCCGGGCAATTTCAGGTGGTTATTGGAACCAATGTAGACATTTATTATAAAGCCCTGCTTGAAAATACGGGGAAACAATCCGTTAATAAAGAAGAGGTTAAACAAGCAGCCCGACAAAATATGAAATGGCATGAAAATGCAATTTCACATTTTGCTGAGATTTTTTTCCCTCTGCTGCCAGCCTTAATCAGCGGCGGGTTAATATTAGGCTTCCGTAACATCATTGGGGATATCCCTTTCAGTGAAGGCAAAACACTCGCCCAGCTATATCCTATCTGGCAAACCATCTATAGTTTTCTCTGGTTAATCGGTGAAGCCATATTTCTCTACCTCCCTGTAGGTATCTGCTGGTCTGCCGTTAAAAAAATGGGCGGAACCCCAATATTAGGCATTGTTTTGGGTATCACGCTGGTTTCACCACAGTTGATGAATGCTTACCTGCTTGGGCAGCAAGCACCGGAAGTCTGGGATTTCGGCTGGTTTACCATTTCCAAAGTCGGCTATCAGGCACAAGTTATTCCTTCACTATTGGCGGGTTTAACGTTGGGATGGATTGAAACTCGGCTGAAAAAATGGGTGCCGGATTATCTCTATCTGGTGATTGTCCCCGTTGTTTCTCTGCTGCTGGCGGTCTTCCTTGCCCATACGCTGATCGGCCCGATGGGGCGCGCAATCGGTGATGGGGTCGCTTGGGTCGTCAAGAGCCTGATGACCGGAAGTTTCGCGCCTATCGGTGCTGCCCTGTTCGGCTTTTTCTACGCACCACTGGTTATTACGGGCGTACACCAAACCACGTTGGCAATCGATCTGCAAATGATCCAGAGCACGGGCGGAACCCCTATCTGGCCTATCATTGCGTTATCCAATATCGCCCAAGGCTCTGCCGTTGCCGGCATTATCTGGGCAAGCAAGAAGCAGAAAGAGCGGGAGGTTTCGATTCCGGCAGCCATTTCAGCCTATCTCGGCGTTACTGAACCCGCAATGTATGGTATCAACCTGAAATACCGTTATCCGATGTTCTGCGCGATGATTGGAGCAGGTCTGGCCGGACTGGTATGTGGCCTTAATCATGTGATTGCCAATGGCATCGGTGTTGGTGGGCTCCCTGGTATTCTCTCTATCAAGCCGCAGTTCTGGATGGTCTACCTTATTGCCATGATCATCGCCATTGTCGTGCCTATGCTACTTACTGTGCTGGCCTATCGCAGAAACGAGCGCAAAACGACATTAATTAATGAGCTAACGAATTAATTCCTTAGAGATATCTTTATGACTGAACAGCAACCTTGGTGGTTAGATAGCGTTATCTACCAGATTTATCCAAAAAGTTTTCAGGACAGCACCGGAAGCGGTACAGGTGATATCAATGGGATCACCCAACGGCTGGATTATCTACAGCACCTCGGTGTTGAGGCTATCTGGATCACGCCGTTTTATCCGTCTCCGCAAGTTGATAATGGCTATGATGTTGCCGATTACTGTGCCATTAATCCCGATTATGGCTCAATGGAAGACTTTGACAATTTAGTGGAAAATGCCCATCGCCGTGGTATCCGCATCATTTTGGATATGGTCTTTAACCACACTTCAACCGAACATCCGTGGTTTCAGGCTGCACAGGATATCAATAGCCCTTCGCGCCAGTTTTATATCTGGCGCGAAGGCTCCAGCGATTCCCTGCCCAATAACTGGAAATCCAAGTTTGGCGGGAATGCGTGGCAATGGCATGCTGAAAGCCAGCAATATTACCTCCATCTGTTTGCGATAAAACAGGCTGATTTGAACTGGGAACATGAACCCGTCCGCGCCGAGCTGAAAAAAATCTGTGAGTTCTGGGCAGATCGTGGTGTTGATGGCTTGCGGCTGGATGTGGTTAATCTCGTCTCAAAACAGCAGGATTATCCGAGTGACGATCACGGAGATGGCCGCCGTTTCTATACCGATGGCCCGCGTATTCATGAATTTCTGCAAGAAATGAGCCGTGATGTGTTCCAGCCCAAGGGCTTGATGACCGTAGGTGAGATGTCTTCCACAGGTCTTGAGCACTGCCTCCGTTACAGCGCTTTGGATAGCAGTGCGCTGTCCATGACGTTTAATTTTCATCATTTGAAAGTCGATTATCCTAACGGTGAAAAATGGACTCTCGCCAAACCTGACTATATTGCCTTGAAAAAGATTTTCTCAACCTGGCAGCAAGGTATGCATCAAAAAGCATGGAACGCGCTTTTCTGGTGCAATCATGATCAGCCCCGCATTGTTTCCCGATTTGGGGATGAACACCAGCATCACAGGACGTCAGCCAAAATGCTGGCAATGGTGCTGCACGGTATGCAAGGTACGCCGTATATCTATCAAGGTGAAGAGCTGGGCATGACGAACCCTCACTTTGAGCGTATTGAAGAGTATCGGGATATTGAAAGCCTGAATATGTATCAGGAGCGCATTGAGCAAGGCATGGCACCAGAGGAAATACTGGCAATTCTGGCGCAGAAATCCCGTGATAACAGCCGGACGCCGATGCAGTGGGATGGTTCAGCCAACGCCGGCTTTACCTCTGGCACACCGTGGATAGCCTCTTGCGATAATTATCCAGAGCTCAATGCCGAAGCTGCATTGCAGGATAAAGATTCTGTCTTCTATTGCTACCACGAATTAATTAAATTGCGGAAACAACAACCCATACTGACCTACGGTGATTATCTGGATCTGTTACCCGACCATCCTTCGCTTTGGTGTTATCTGCGTCGCTGGCAGAATCAGGTCATGTTAGTTATCGCGAATTTAAGTGATGAAAACCAGCTATGGTCTCCAGAACCTTCTCTCACAGATAAAGAATGGCAGGTATTAATAAGTAATTATCCATCGCCTTCTTCAATAGAAAAAGAGATGTCAATTAAACCTTATGAATCAATATACTTGATAGCTGAAAAATAATTTTATTTATTCCTTATTAATCCACTCAAAATAAAACCTCGTCCGAATAGGACGAGGTACATTTACCTCATTATTCATTGCAATATTGACCAAAATGCTCTGCCCATATTTAATGAATTACACGCACGAGAATTCTCTGGAAAAAACCCAGACAATGGCACGGCGACAAAACCTGTGCCATACTTTTTTTATCTCAAACTGGGAGCGACTCTGCTATACCCGTCGTCATTGAAGATGCTTGATTTTTCATTTGTATCAGATCATGATTGCGCCCATGAAAATTAATCTAACAGATGCCCAAAAAGACGCCCTCGAATTGATGCATGATACGACTCGCGATGGACGAGTACGTGACCGCATCAAGGCCGTGCTTTTGGCCTCAGAAGGCTGGACTGCCCAGATGATTGCTCAGGCTTTGCGGATCCATGAAAGTACGGTGAGCCGCCATCTGAAAGATTACTTCTCTGAGGAAAAACTCGCCCCTGAAAATGGGGGCTCTGAAAGCCGTTTGTCTGCCGAACAAACAACAGAATTAGTTGAGTATCTGATGGCAAATTTGATGCACACTACCGCACAAATTGTGGCCTATGTTCGGGCACGATGGCAGGTGACTTTCACTGTCGCAGGAATGACGAAATGGCTTCACCGTCAAGGTTTCAGCTACAAGAAGCCAATGGGTGCTCCGCATAAATTTGATGCGGATAAACAGCAACAGTTTATTGAAACCTACAACGCGCTGAAAGAAGAATGTGGCCAGAATGCGCCTATTTTATTTATTGATGCGGTTCACCCGACCCTGTCCACAAAATTAAGTTATGGCTGGATGAAGAGCGGGCGGAAGCACGTCAAAGTGGTTGAAACCACAGGCAGTCGTACTCGACTCAACATCATGGGTGCCCTTAATTTACAACGGATTGAAGAGACTATTGTTCGTGAATATCCGACGATTAACGCGAAAAATGTCGTCCTTTTTTTCGGCTCAATCCGGGAAACCTATCCACTTTCGCAAAAAATCCACATTATTCTGGATGGTGCGGGTTATCACCGTTCCGGAGTCGTCCAATTTTTTGCCGAGGTTTTGAATATTGAGTTGCACTACCTGCCGCCTTACAGCCCTAATCTCAACCCGATTGAGCGATTATGGAAGTATGTGAATGAGCAGGTACGAAACAATGTCTATTTTCCGGATACCAAAACATTCCGTGAAACGCTGCGCCACTTTTTTCATGTCACATTGCCAGAAAAAGCGAAAGAACTCACCACTCGGTTGACTGATAACTTCCAGATTTTAAAACCCGCATCTTCAAGTTAATTGCGTATATGTCTTACTTAAAATGTTTGAATTATTTTGGTGCCAGCTTTTTTCTCTTTTCCGTATTCGTACAAGCACAATCGTCATCGTCCCAATTGTCTACAAGCCAACAAAAATACCTGCAACAGCAAATAGATAAACAAATGACAGATAAATCAGCGGTCAAAGAGGTAGAAAGCTGGTCAGATACTAAAAAAGTAGCCGAGTTTATTTGCAGGCCTTTAGCACTCTCTGTTATTCAACAAGAGCACAAAGAGGCTGACAAAGTGTTTCTCGGTGATGAATCGCCAAACAGTATCAGATTGGTTGATTCCCACCTCATAGGTACAGGGATGTATCGCCAAGGATTTGGCTGGAAAAATATCAGATTCTCCTGTGAGTTAGATCCCAAAACCGGCGAAGCGCGGTCATTCAAATTGTTAAAAGCATTACCACCACAATTACAGACCGGGCCAGAGCCGGTGATCCTTCCTAAAAAAGGGGAGTAGATGAGATATACATTATTTATGCTGCTTATTCTGTCTCCTCTTAGTTTGGCTGCCAGTTTTGACTGTGCAAAAGCCAAGGTACCAGATGAAAAAGCAATCTGTACTGATCACCGGCTTAATGATCTGGATATAGAAATGAGCGTCAAATATCATTTCCTACGAGGGTTATTTGCTATGGGCATGTCGGGTGAAATGTATGACAGCCAACAGGCTTGGCTGAAACAACGCCAGAAATGCAAAGGCGATAAGACATGCCTGCTACAACGTTATCACCAGCGTATTAACCAGCTTGATGCAATTTATAACTCAATCCAGAAGCCGATATAGTTATCCTCTTCGTCTTTCAGGTTACAGCCAGCAAAGCAGCAACTTGGAAGACGGAGGATATAAACTCATCCTGCCCCTTATCCAATTAAGCCAACGACAATAAAATATAAATTATATAACGCGATATTATTACAAAAACGGAGTATCCCAACATTGTCCATATTAATAACGTATTAGAGGTTATTGCCGCAACATTGGCTCTTGCCATTAATTGGACAGTCCTTTCTTATAAGAAATGATTATCCAATAGATTTCAAATTACTGAACAGCAGCAAATGAACGTAGTCAACCTGCCGGGAGCCGCTGGCGAACCCGTCTGGATTTGAAGCCCAGCCGCCCCACCGGGGGCGATGATCTTCCATAAAAAATAATGAAGAGCAGGGATTATAGCCCGCCCCACGAAACATCTAAACTCATTCGTCATCTCACAGATATCTGATATAAAAAGACCCCGATTATCCGCATAAAAGTGCGGCATCAGCATTGAACTCGCTGTATCTTATCCCCATCTTATCGACAACAACCCATTGGGATATAGCGGTTTATATACCCAAACATACAACTAAGGCGCTCACTATGACTAACCCGTTACTGACTCCTTCTGTATTGCCCAAATTCGCTGCCATTGAACCAAAACATGTCGTGCCAGCCGTGAAAGAGACGTTAGCCAACTACCGTCAAGTGATTGAGAAAGTTCTGGCCGGAAATGTCACATTTACTTGGGATAATCTGTGCCAGCCAATTTCTGAAGCGAAAGATCATCTTTCCCGCGTGTGGTCTCCTGTCGAACATCTCAATGCGGTCAAAAATAGCCCAGAACTTCGCGAAGCCTATGAACAAAGCCTGCCTCTGATTTCTGAGTTCGAAACTTGGATGGGGCAGCACGAAGGGTTATATCAGGCTTATAAGGCTCTGAAAGAGAGCGAAGCCTTTAAAGCACTATCTCAGCCACAGCGTAAAGCTATCGAAAATACGCTGCGTGATTTTGAGTTGTCTGGCATTGGTCTGCCGAAGGAAAAACAGAAACGCTACGGTGAGATCTCCGCCCGTTTATCTGAGCTTGGCTCCCAGTTCGGCAATAATTTGCTGGATGCCACGATGGGATGGACCAAGCTGATCACGGATGAGTGCGATCTGGAGGGTATGCCTGACAGTGCCAAAGCCGCCGCCAAGGCCGCAGCCGAAGCCAAAGGGTTAGAGGGCTGGTTGCTGACACTGAATGGGCCAAGCTATTTGCCGGTCATGACCTATGCCGATGACAGTGAACTGCGTCAGGAAATGTATTACGCCTATACGACCCGCGCTTCTGAGCAAGGACCAAATGCCGGTCAGTGGGATAACAGTGCCGTCATGACGGAAATTCTCGCACTGCGTCATGAGCTCGCACTATTGCTGGGTTTCAAAAACTATGCTGAGAACTCTCTAGCCACCAAAATGGCTAAAACACCTAAGCAAGTACTCGATTTCCTGAACGATCTGGCCAACCGTGCTCATGCTCAAGGTAAAAGAGAGCTGGAAGAACTCACCGATTTTGCCGAATCACACTATTGGGTCGATGAGCTGGAAGCGTGGGATCTGGCCTATTATAGTGAAAAGCAGAAACAACATGATTTCTCTATCAGCGATGAGCAACTTCGCCCTTATTTCCCTGAACAGCGTGTCATTGAAGGTCTGTTTGAAGTTATACGCCGCATTTATGCGATTACCGCTAAAGAGCGCCGCGATGTAGAAACATGGCATCCTGATGTTCGTTTCTTTGAACTGTATGATGAAAAACAGACATTGCTCGGTAGTTTCTATCTGGATCTCTATGCCCGTGAGCATAAGCGGGGCGGCGCATGGATGAACAGTTATGTCGGCAGAATGCGTCATACTTCCGGCGAATTACAGACGCCTGTCGCTTATCTGACCTGTAACTTCAATAAGCCGGTTGGCGATCAGCCTGCCCTGTTTACTCACAATGAAGTAACAACGCTGTTCCATGAATTTGGTCATGGCCTGCACCATATGCTGACTCAGGTTGAAACGTTAGATGTTGCGGGTATCAACGGTGTACCGTGGGATGCCGTTGAAATGCCAAGCCAGTTTATGGAGAACTGGTGCTGGGAGCCAGAAGCACTGGCGTTTATCTCCGGCCACTATGAGACGAAAGAACCTCTACCGAAAGAGATGTTGGATAATATGCTGGCCGCCAAAAATTATCAGGCAGCGATGGCAATCCTACGCCAGTTGGAATTCGGTCTGTTTGATTTCCGCCTGCACGTTGAATATGACCCGGCAAAAGGGGCGCAAATCCTGCCAACCTTGCAGTCAGTGAAAAAACAGGTCGCGGTTGTGCCATCACCGGAATGGGGACGTTTCCCCAACACCTTCAGCCATATTTTTAACGGTGGCTATGCGGCGGGTTATTATAGCTATATGTGGGCCGATGTTCTGGCTGCGGACGCTTATTCCCGCTTTGCCGAAGAGGGAATTTTCAATCGCACAACCGGGCAGTCTTTCCTCGATAATATCCTGACCCGTGGCGGTTCAGAAGACCCAATGACGCTGTTTGTACGCTTCCGTGGTCGCGAGCCGAAACTGGATGCAATGCTGAAAAGCTCTGGCATCAGTGGATAATAACCTGTGAAGATTTGTTTAATCTGTGAACAAGGCGCTGATAGCAGCGCCTTATCTCAATTGGCTGAACGCTGGAATCTGGTTCACGATGAAGATTCCGTCATGGCGCTGGTCTTGACACCTGAACGGCTGGAACTGCGCAAACTCGATGAGCCAAAGCTGGGCGGTATTTATGTCGATTTTGTTGCCGGCACGATGGCACATCGCCGCCGTTTTGGGGGTGGCCGTGGTGAGGCCGTCGCCAAGGCTGTCGGCATCAAGAAAGGTTATCTGCCCACAGTTGTCGATGCCACCGCTGGGTTAGGGCGCGATGCCTTTGTACTGGCGTCCATCGGTTGTCAGGTCAGAATGCTGGAACGCCATCCGGTGGTAGCAGCACTGCTGGATGACGGCTTACAGCGCGGCTATCAGAATGAAGAGATTGGTAGCTGGCTGAAAGAACGTATGACGCTGATCCACACCTCAAGTATTACGGCCTTGACGGATATTACACCGCCACCTGATGTCGTTTATCTCGATCCCATGTATCCCCATCGGCAAAAAAGCGCGCTGGTCAAAAAAGAGATGCGCGTTTTCCAATCATTAGTGGGCGCCGATGAAGACGCAGATGGTTTGCTGGAGCCTGCCCGTGCGCTGGCAAAACGGCGGGTTGTGGTAAAACGGCCTGATTATGCGGAACCGCTGGCAGGGGCTAAGGCTTCCGCAGCGATTACGACTAAAAATCATCGTTTCGATATTTATCCTTGTTAATCGATACGGCTGCGATTAAGAAAACAAGCCCCGTGTTTGTACATGGGGCTTATCCGCCAAAACACCATTGATTTGATTACACGAGAATTACAAAATCCCCTGCGACAGCATCGCATCAGCCACTTTGACAAAACCAGCGATATTCGCGCCCTGTACGTAGTTGGTCTGCTTGCCTTCCCCGCCATATTCCACGCAGGCATGGTGGATATCGAGCATAATGTGGTGTAAGCGCACATCAACTTTCTCTGCTTTCCAACTCAGACGAGCTGCGTTCTGAGCCATTTCAAGACCGGACGTTGCAACACCTCCCGCATTGGCTGCTTTACCCGGTGCAAACAAGACGCCAGCTTCAAGGAAAGCGTCTGTGGCAGAAATGGTCGCAGGCATGTTCGCCCCTTCCGCGACGACTTTCACGCCGTTTTTGATCAGCGTCTTCGCCGCATCCAGATCCAGTTCATTCTGGGTAGCGCAAGGCAATGCGATATCGACAGGTATTGACCACGGATCCTGGCCTTTAAGGAAGGTCAATCCGTGCTCTTTGGCATACTCTTCCACACGGCCGTAACGTTGATTTTTAATCTCTTCGAGATGAGCCAGTTTCTCCGGAGTGAAGCCTTCTTCATCCAGCACAGTGCCGCCTGAATCCGATACGGTGACAACTTTCGCCCCCAGCTCTATGCATTTTTCAATGGTATATTGGGCAACATTTCCCGCGCCAGAGACCGATACCCGCATCCCTTCCAGCCCCATACCGTGGCGTTTGAGCATCTCATGGGTGAAATAAACCAGACCGTAGCCCGTGGCTTCAGGACGGATCAGGCTGCCACCAAAAGAGAGTTCTTTACCGGTAAAAACACATGCCGTATTGTTGGACAGTTTTTTCATCATACCTGCCATAAAGGCCACTTCCCGGCCTCCCACGCCAATATCTCCGGCAGGAACATCGGTATCTGGCCCCAGATGGCGATAAAGCTCTGTCATCAATGCCTGACAGAAACGCATTACTTCCCCGTGGCTTTTACCTTTGGGATCGAAATCAGACCCCCCTTTTGCACCGCCCATTGGCAGTGTCGTCAACGCATTTTTCAAGGTCTGTTCAAAACCAAGGAATTTCAGGATAGAAAGGTTAACAGAAGGGTGAAAACGCATCCCTCCCTTAAATGGCCCAATGGCAGAATTGAACTGTACCCGCCATGCACGGTTAACCTGTACTTTACCCTGATCATTGACCCAGCAGACACGGAACTGGATCACTCTTTCCGGTTCTATCAGACGTTCCAATAGGCTTTGCTCACGATATTGCGGATTTTGTTGAAGAAAAGGCCAGAGTGATGTCAACACTTCCCGCACTGCCTGCAAATATTCCGGTTGATGTGGGTTGTGAGACTGAATCGAATCAAGAAATGAGACCAAAGAGGGTGAAATATTCATTTAGGGCTTCCTTTTGTCATTCAGAGGTGATGTCCCCCAGCCATTTTCCATATTATTTTTTTGTCGAAAATGTGAGGTAATTGTGGTTTGCTTTCTGAATATACCACTTTCTTACGCTTATATTTCAACAACTATTTTTATAAGTTTCCTTAAAAATAGTTTTGACAATTTCCAAAACAGTTTCATCATCTTTTCTTCAGACAAAAAAATCGCCTGCATAAGCCGGCGATTTTATAGAATAAAATTTCAACTGTAGATTATTCTTCATCACGCAAAGGCACGATCAGCATATCAACATGAACGGTGTTAATGAGCTGACGGGCTGACGACATCAACTTGCTCCAAAAATCCTGATGATGACCACACACGACCAAATCCATATCGTATTGCTTGATAGCATCAACAAGAACCTGCCCTAAATCACCGCAACCACTCAATGTTTCCTGAATCTCATAGTCTGCATTAACAGACAGATCTTTCAGAGCATTGCGGGTTTCATCCGCGATACGCTGCTGCATATCACCAAGATTCACATCAATCAGACCGGTATAAAGATCGGAGTAGTTAACATCAACATGGATCAAGGAAACTTTGGCATTGTACGGTTTCGCCATTGAAACAGCTTTTTCTACCAAAACCTGACTTTCTGGAGATAGATCAACCGCAACAAGAATATGTTTGTAAGCCATAAGTGAACTCCTTCCATAATGCTGATTAAATGGATTGGCAACACTAAAACGCCACGATTTGCTGTTTATACTATAACTGCTCAATATATCTTTTTAGTGTTGTTTTGATCACAACTTACCATTTTATTTTCTTAACTGTATGAAAATATGGGTATCTCATTTGAATATTAAATAGATAGCCATGGCAATTTGAAGTGGTTCTGAAAGTAACAAGAAGGGAATAAAAAGGGTTAGCTTACGGAAATATAGTCGCTAACCCTTTTTCTAAAACATCATTAGATCAGTTGCAGAGCAATCCAATACAAAATGCCTGATAATCCAATTGAAATAGGTAATGTTAGTACCCACGCCAGCATGATGTTCTTAATGGTCTTGCTTTGAACACCACCACCATCAACCAGCATCGTACCTGCTACCGCAGAAGAGAGTACCTGTGTCGTAGACACTGGCATCCCCGTATAACTGGCAACCCCGATGGAAACGGCAGCCGTGACCTGAGCAGAAACACCTTGAGCATAGGTCATGCCTTTTTTGCCAATTTTTTCACCGATGGTAACAGCAACACGCTTCCAACCTACCATTGTGCCCAGAGACAAGGCAAGTGCCACAGCAATGATGATCCACATCGGGGCATATTCAACGGTATTCAGCAAATCCTTGCGTAATTTATTCAGGAAACGGGCATCTTCAAGACTGGTTTCAGGCAATTTAGCCACAGCGCTTGCCGTATCAGCAGCGCACATCAACATACGGCGCATATTGTTACGTTGATCTGGGGTCAACTCACTGAAGTTCTGAATACTTCCCAGCATCACAGCAGCCGTATTCAGCACATCCTGCGCTTGTGAGCTGTCGCAATGGAGCATCTGATCCGCCGAATCTTCTACCGAAGACACTGCCGGAGTCTGCTCAATAGCATGGGAAAGTGCCGGGCCGTGCTGCACATAATACTTTTGCAAAGAAGCAACTGCATCATGGGTACGGGTAATGTCATAGCTCGTTGAGTTCATATTGACCACGAAGCCGGCAGGCGCGACACCTATCAGCACAAGCATGATCAAGCCGATACCCTTCTGCCCATCATTTGCACCGTGGGAGAAACTAACCCCTACAGCAGAAAGAATCAGCGCAGTCCGTGTCCAGAATGGGGGTTTACGTTTACCATCCTGTTTTTCACGTTCAGCAGGCGTCATATGGATACGACGACGTTTTTTAGTACCACTCCAGTAACGGCGCAGTAAAAATACCATCGCTCCAGCAATCACCAAACCCACGAGAGGAGACAGGATCAAGGACATGAAAATCTGTATCATCTTGGAGATATTCAGCGCATCAACTACCGAAGAATCGGCCACTATCGCATTGGTCAGGCCGATGCCGATAATGGAACCAATCAACGTATGGGAGCTGGATGCCGGAATGCCGAAATACCATGTGCCCAAATTCCAGATAATTGCCGCCAACAGCATGGAGAAAACCATCGCCAAGCCGTGGGTAGAACTGACATTTAACAGAAGATCTGTAGGCAATAGATGTACAATCGCATAAGCGACACTTAACCCACCAAGGAGAACACCCAAAAAGTTAAAAACCCCTGCCATGACAACGGCAAACTGCGAACGCATCGCGCGGGTATAAATAACAGTTGCTACTGCATTTGCGGTATCATGAAACCCATTGATGGCTTCATAGAAAAGCACAAACAACAGAGCAAGTACTAACATTAGGCTGGTATAAAAATCCAGGCCAGTAAACAGATGTAGCATAAACGTTAAGCCAGTTAGTAGGACATGAACGCGGCGCATTATCAGTGACAAACGCGAGCGGGAAAAGAGAAATATGACCTTTTTTCGATTTAATGACAATGAAATGACAGCCAACCAGTTATTTTTATCAATTATATCAATTGATTATTTGGTTTTAATATTTTGATATTTTTTTGACGAAAAATAACTTTTTACGATAAAAAGTTAAACCAAATATATCTTTTTCTCCGTAGTTCGCGGACAGTCCCCCACGATAAAGTACATTTCCTGCAAAATAACTCGGCTAAAAGAGACAAACGAATGGAAAAATTTGATGTAGTGATTATTGGTGCTGGCGCGGCCGGTTTATTTTGTGCGGCTCAGGCAGGGCAAGAGGGGTTAAACGTTCTGGTTCTGGATAACGGCAAAAAAGCAGGTCGCAAAATTTTGATGTCCGGTGGCGGACGCTGTAATTTCACCAATATGTACACTGAACCTGCCGCGTATCTTTCTGCCAATCCGCATTTTTGTAAGTCAGCACTTGCTCGCTATACCCAATGGGATTTTATTGACCTCGTTCAACAACACGGGATCGCCTATCACGAGAAAGCTTTGGGTCAGCTTTTCTGTGACGACTCTGCTCAACAGATTATCGACCTGCTTTTGAAAGAGTGTGAGGCAGGTCAGGTGACTGTCCGGTTACGCAGTGAAGTGACACAAATCGAAAAAGACGAGCAGGGTTTTGTGATTACGACGGCAGGGAAAAAAGTAAGTGCACACTCACTTGTTGTGGCATCTGGTGGCCTGTCCATGCCTGGGTTGGGCGCGTCTCCTTTGGGTTATCGCATTGCGGAACAATTCGGCCTCAATATCTTGCCTACCCATGCAGCACTGGTTCCTTTTACCCTGCATAAACCGTTATTGGAACAGCTACAAACACTTTCCGGTGTTGCGGTTCCTTCCATTGTTACCGCGAAGGACGGCACGGTATTCAGAGAAAATATCCTGTTTACTCATCGCGGGCTTTCTGGCCCCGCTATTTTGCAGATTTCCAGTTATTGGCAACCCGGTGAGTATGTGAGTATTAACTTACTACCTGATATGGATCTGGATGCGTTTTTGGATAAAGAGCGGGAATCCCATCCTAATCAGAATCTAAAGAACACATTGGCTAAATTGCTGCCTAAACGCTTGGTAGAGTGTCTGCAATCTCTTGAGCAATTGCCGGATGTTTCCCTGAAACAAATTAATCCTGCTCAGCAAAAGGAACTGATCGCTACCCTACAATACTGGCAGGTACAACCGAATGGCACTGAGGGATATCGTACAGCGGAAGTGACGATGGGTGGCATAGATACGAATGAGCTATCGTCAAAAACAATGGAGTCTCATAAGGTGAAGGGACTGTATTTTATTGGTGAGGTTGTTGATGTAACCGGCTGGCTGGGGGGATATAACTTCCAATGGGCGTGGAGTTCCGCATGGGCTTGCGCACAGGCACTGGTTGTTGTGTAGAAAGTATACCGTTGCACGTTTGTAACTCTGGAAATCAAAAAGATACTGGTTGTATGTACTACGTATGCAGCCAGTATCTTTTTGTACTCAGAAGGAAGACAGCATGGCAAAACTCATTCAATCAGCCGATGTCTATCGAGACTCTGATGTATCGTTCACACCCGGTGGTGAAGTAGTCATTGTCCGAATTTAAGCTCTTTACCCACGCTCTACGATAAAGGCAGTCATTTTGTTTTTATCGTCAATTCTTGGTTCTATGATCTAAAAGCCGTCTATAAGAAAAAAGACCTAAGCTCATACTCACATGCTTTATTTGTCTATTACATCTAAAATCAATCAATTATAAGTAATTTCAAAATAAACAGCATTGTAGTCTAAGCCTTCCATCGCTATGTTTTAATATGGGAAACGAGTTAGCACTAAATATTATCCACTGACCTTAACGGATCGCTGAATATGAATAGAATCCTGAATGTATGCGTGGCGTTGTGTCTTACAATGATTCCAGTTGAAGCAGTAAAGGCAGATATTACTGCGCCGATTGTTTACCTTGAGCATGTCACTCCTTCTGTTTCGCTCAATATCAATGGTAAAGAAGTTAATAGGCTTTCAATTGATACTGGGGCTTCCGGCGCTTTTTATCTCCCTCGAACCGTCTTTGATTCGATTTTTTCAGAGCTAAACCATCGCACAACAACCGTGCAAAATTCCATTGATGTTTTTGGAGTTGAGAAGTCTGCTGTAACGGCAAGAGCATCCCATATTACTGTTAATGGTGAACGCCTTTCAGATGTTAACGTTGAAATTTTCAAAACGTGGGGTAACGGCGGTATGTTAGACGACAACGGACAACTTATCATAAATGGAGTGCTAGGGCTGGGTGTCGCCAAAAACAAAACGCTTATTATCAACTACGCTTCAAAGATGCTGACGATAGCTGACCATCTTAAAGCGCTTCCTGATGGCTACCGCTGGCAATCTATCCCGTTTACCCGCACAAGGAACGGGATAGAAATCAGTGTGTCATCTGGTAATGAGAAAATACGTCGTATGGTTATTGATACTGGCGCAAGTCATACAATGCTTTTCACGCGCTCAAAGGAGGGATGTGCTAAGTTATCGCAGCACTGCCCGAAGAAAGCCATTGTGACGCCTGACGGTGTTAAGCTCTCTGCGTTTCTCTTTCAAATTCCAGATGAACGGATAGATTTTGATGGCCTGTTAGGCGATGACTTTCTTTCAAACAGAGTTCTTATCATATCGAATGATCGATTGTTAATTAGCTTGCCTAATAACAGTTAAGGATGACAATAAATTCTTTCACAAAGAAACTATTTTTCATCGTAAAAACGTCTGGATTGGTTAGGTACTAGCAATCTCTTGGTGTTGTGATGCCCAATTACGAACTAGCAAAACAAGTATCATGAATCCCTACCATTGAGGAGGGATTTTTTTCGCCTTTTTTGTATCTAGGGGTTGCCTCAGAAAACGGGAAAAATCGTACTATAAAGGCTTCCCCGGATGGTCAACACCAGTTTGTTATTTTCCTGCTGGCTCAGCGCAGTCGATTTCGTCTAGTGAAACTAACATTTATTGTCTCTGCACAGAGCCATCGAAACTTTCAATTTACAAATAACTTATTTTGAATGATTAAAACCACTCCAGACTTTTGCGGCCACGCTGCATCAGAACGAAACCATATCTGCCGGATTCACTGTGTTTATCACCCCCAGAGCGCCTTTAATCAATGGGATAGCCACCGGAGAGAAATAGGAACCCAGCGGAATACTCGAGTGTTCGATGCGAGTAAGCATGGTAAAGTCGTGATTGCGTTCGGTGAGATCGTCGCTGATGGCTTTGCCAATACGAACCGTCTGCGCCACTCCATGACCGCTCCAGCCATGCACCATATACACAGGGACGCTGTCACCGCTTTTGCGGGCATCGGTGGCACCATTCAGGGTCAGATCGCTGATCCCGCCCCAAGAGTATTCCAATTCGGGTTTTTCCAGTTGTGGAAACACGGTTCTGATACGCTCAAGCAAATAGTTGTTCACATCACGCGATGACCAGGAATTGCCGGTGCCCTGCCCACCAAACAGCAGGCGGTTGTCACGCACCGCGCGATAATAATCTATCTGTAACTGTGTATCATAGACTGGCAGATCTGACGGGATCAGCTCTTTGATATCCACCGGCAACGGCGGAGTTACCGCCACATAGGTGAAAAAAGGCACGGTAGTGGAAGGGCCAGAGATAAACTCTTCGGTGGAGCCATGTACCCCCAGTACCACGGCTTTACTCGCCCTGATGACTCCCCGTTCAGTTTCTATGACCGCGCTGCTGGCATCCTGCCTGATGCCCTTCACTTTCGTGCCGTCATAAACTCGCCCCCCCAGTTTAGCAAAGCTATAAATTAGGCCTCGCAGCAGCGCCAGAGGCTGAACCTGTCCACCGATGCTGTCGATATTGGCACCATGATAGATACCCGAACGCACATACCTTTCCTGCAATTCGTGTGGCCCAATAACCTTCACCGCCGTATCTCCCAGCTGGCGCCGGGCATCGGCATTAGCCACCAATGGCCCCATATGACCCGGATGTATCGCTGCTGTAATATGACCATATTTACGATCACATTCAAAACCGTAACGTTCGCGGAGTTCATCCACAAGATTCATCGCTTCAACCGATGCAAAACGCCATAAACGTTTGGCCTCATCGGGTGAAAGTTTTTCCAGCATAGTTTCAGCTTCCCAGCGGGCAATTCCGGGGGTCATCTGCCCTCCATTACGGCCAGAGGCTCCCGAACCAATGTTATCCTTTTCAACCAGAATCACATCCACACCCGCTTCTGCAAGATGCAGCGCAGTGGAAGCCCCCAGCAACCCACCGCCAATGACCACAACCTCACAATTCTGGTCTATGGGAAAGCTTCCAAAAGCCGGCCAATCAGCCAGAGAGGCTTCATAATAGTTGGCTGGCATGGCTGTGGCAGCCACGTCTCTATGCCAGTTCCAAATGCGCGGATCCAACCCCAACCGGCTGGTTCTGTACTGTGCATCCTTCAACAGTGTCGGCCGGAGTTGGTCAATATTAACAGCCGAAGCATCGGCCGCAGTTAAAGTCCGGGCGAGCAGAGAAGTGGTGGGAAGTAAAGATGAAAGCACTCCCGCCCCTGCAAGGGCAGCAGTAGTAGAGATAAAATCTCTTCTGTTCATTGCCATTTCAGCACTCCTTTATGACCGGAAATCACCCGTTAGCTTGGCTCTGGGTATTTCCCTGTGAATGGACCCGGCTCTCTGAACTGTATTTATTGCTGCCCGCCTGCCCTTTCAGAGCGGCGAGAATCAGTAAGATAACAGTGCCGACAAACGGGATAAGATGTAACAGTAGCCACCAGGCGCTACAGTTGATATCGTGCAGGCGGCGGGCATTTACCGCCAGCGCTGGTAAAAAGGTGAGCAGCAGATAGATAGCGCTGAACCACCCCATATAAATTTCGGGATTGGCAACAGCAAACAGCCTTTCCAAGAAAGAAATGATGAGAACAGCCAGAATCTGAAACAGAACAAAATACCAGAACGTCTTACGCTGGGCTCGCCCCCTGAAACAGGCATAGTTATTTAATACATTTAAATACCAGTGCATTGTTGTCCTCTCTTATGAACCAGCGGGTTCCTCCCTGCCGCCACGCTCATTTTGGGTTAATCCCTCCTTAGTTACCCTCCGGTTAAACGGCGGTACGGTTCAGATCGAGCAGTACAGACTCCAGAACGTTGAGCGCCTCGTCAAAAACATCATTTTGTATAGTCAGCGGTGGAAGAAAACGGATCACGTTACCGTGTATACCGCACGCCAACAGAATCAGACCCCGCTCCAGCGCTTTCTGACGCACGGCGTTGGTAAAGCCGGCATCGGGTTCCTGACTGTCCGCACGGTTAAATTCCACAGCAATCATCAGCCCAAGCCCACGCACGTCGGCGATCTGCGGGACACGCGGCCGCAGTTCATTCAGACATTGTTTTAGCCGCTCTCCCAGCTGCGTCGCACGCGCAGCCAGCTTCTCTTCTTCGATCACATCCAGCACCGCATGGCCAGCCGCAATCGCCACCGGATTACCTCCATAGGTTCCCCCCAAGCCACCCGGTGCTACCGCATCCATCAGCTCTGCTCGCCCCGTTACAGCCGCCAGCGGAAATCCCCCTGCCAGACCTTTTGCCATCGTGGTCAGATCGGCTGCAACCTCATGATGTTCCATAGCAAACAGTTTGCCGGTACGCGCGAAACCGGTCTGAATTTCATCGGCAATAAGGACAATACCGTAGCGATCAGCAATTTCGCGCAGGGATTTGAGCAGTTCGGGAGGCGCAGGATAGAAACCGCCTTCTCCCTGTACCGGCTCAATGATGATGGCAGCGACACGCGTCGGCTCAATATCGGTTTTGAAGAGATTATCCAGCGCGTTCAGCGTCTGTTCCACGCTGATACCGTGCAGCGCTACCGGAAACGGAACACGATAAACGTCGCTAACCAGCGAGCCGAACCCCATTTTGTACGGCACGACTTTGCCGGTTAATGACATACCGAGGAAAGTACGGCCATGAAAAGCGCCACTGAAAGCCACTACGCCGCTGCGCCCGGTTGCGGCACGCGCGATCTTCACAGCATTTTCTACCGCCTCAGCCCCGGTGGTAACAAAAACGGTCTTCTTCACGAAATTACCCGGCACCAGACGGTTCAGTCGTTCGGCTAACGCTACATAATTTTCATAAGGCACGACCTGATGACAGGTATGGATAAATTGTTCCAGCTGCTCTCTGGCTGCGGCAATGACGCGCGGGTGGCGGTGGCCGGTATTCACCACAGCGATACCTGCGGCAAAATCAATATAGCGTTGCCCCTGAGCATCCCAGATTTCAGCATTTTCCGCACGTTCAACATAGACTTGTGTCGTCACGCCGACGCCTTTTGCGATAGCCGCGCTGCGCCTTTTAGCTAACATAGATTCAGTCATAAATAAAAACTCCTGAGCAATCTGAATAAGTGGGTTTCAGCAGACAAATGCCCTGTGTGATTCAGTGTGTGATGACGGCAAAATTACCAGACGCAGTGAAGGGACTTCACCATCGACCGACCGGTTAACGCCTTGGCTCTTCAATAGCGAACCTGAACGCACTCCCGGCACTGTCGAGGTCACGACACGCGCATCGTCATTAATAATCAATGCTGGCTTACCGATAGCGCCCAGAGCCGGCAGAAGTAACCGATCCAGCGTCGAGACCAGCATATCCACCGCCGCAACACCGGCAAATTCCTCACCGATAAGCACCGGATGGGCTATCGTAATTGTGTAGGCACCGTTACAGACATAATCCACATAGGGGCCGTCAATGACGGGAAGATGACAGTTGGCCGGCTGCCTGAACCACTCAAACAACCGGAAATCCAGGCGCCTGCGCTGCTCCTGATTGTGTTCCAGTGGCGCATATTGAATGGTATCCCCTTCCTGACGCCACCACTCCAGCGTCCAGTATCCCTCCTTCCCAACCGTCTTCGGGACTGCATAACTGGCAAATCCCGCCCCGTTACACCAGACGTTATTACGCAGTACATCGTGGATATGTTTTTGCAATGCGCCGCGTTGCTCCCGCGCCAAGCGGACACCTACCGTATGACATAACGGCAGTTCCAATAAAATACGCGCTGTCTTATCCGCTAGAGCTGCGGTGGCCTGCTGCGCCGTGACCAGAATATCGTTCAGGATGCTCCTGGCCCGTTCTACGTGTATATCGTTGTACATATGCCTTCCCCCTCTCCTGGGATGAATGCAGCCGTGTTACTCGCGATCAGATCTCTGCAAGAATGGCGCATCAGTATCCACACGCAATTTGCATTCAAGCAGGTGGTCAGTAATTTGAGTAATCATCTTCTGCGCCAACTGGTAACAGGCCAGATCATCACCCTGATACAGCGCAGCCAAGAGTGTACGCCAGGCGGCGACAACCTCGCTGTGAACGGCAGCCTCTTGGTACAGAAGCCCCATCAAAGGCGTCCATTCGGCCTGAATCTCCAGCTCCTGATTGGCAAGCCTAGCCGACTGTGACTGGGATGCCAGCGTTAACAGACAGCGCATATCTGTCTGAATACGGGCATCCGGTTGTGTCGCGGCCGCAAAGCTGTCGATCAGTTGCTCAAGCTTTCTCAGTTCACCCTGCGTTGAACGTTGAGCCGCAAGCCTCGCGCTGTGGCCGATCACGGCACAGTGAAATTCACTGAAATCCGCCAGTTCACCTGAAGCCATCAGCCGCAACGGATGGTATTTCCGCATTGCCTCAACAGGAACCTGACATACAAAACTACCACCATGACGTCCGCGCCGAGTATCGATCAACTGTCTGGCGCGCAGCGTATTCAGGGCGTCACGAACAGTTACCGGTGACACACCTAACAACCGCGACAGTTCATTTTCGTTAGGCAGCTGTGCATCAGTCTGTAATATCCCGGAGATGATTGCGTTACTTAAACGTTCGACAACCTGTTCAGTCCGGGTAGCCTGATCGAGCGGTGCATAGATGATGGAATAATCCGTCATTCTCTAATTC
Organism: Xenorhabdus bovienii SS-2004; assembly: GCF_000027225.1. Taxonomy (NCBI): domain Bacteria; kingdom Pseudomonadati; phylum Pseudomonadota; class Gammaproteobacteria; order Enterobacterales; family Morganellaceae; genus Xenorhabdus; species Xenorhabdus bovienii. Next base: position 87,483 of record NC_013892.1, on the reverse strand, counting down.
CTGATTGAAATAGCATCGGATTTCAGCCTGTCGGCAAACAACGTTAAAACATACCGTGGCGATGCAGCGCTTGCGCATCCTCCGGTACCGGTGTGATAGCATCCCAAAGCTCAGCCACTTTGCCGTTCTCAATGCGCCATAGCTCAAAGTAGCTGTGACGTACTCCGGCAATACTTCCCTCCGAGTGGCTCAGAACAAACTGCCCGTCGGCGACTGTATGGTGGATTTTGGCATAATGCAGGCCCTGCCCTTCATCCTTGAGTTGCTTAAGAAACTCAATGACCGCAACCGTACCATCAGGAATATCCGGGCTGTGTTGACGAAACTCTTCACCATTGGTGTAGTTTCCAAACTCATCATAGTGTTCTTCGATCAGGGTACGGGTGAAAAAGTTAACCACCAGCTCGCGGTTCTTCTCTCTGTCATGGCTATAGCCCGTTTCAGTCGGGCCGTCTAACTGAGTTCGGCCACTGGTGTTGGGCGCGGACTGCGGCACTAAGCCGTCCCAGTGCTCCACAATTAAACCATCGGCAACCCGGTACAGATCGAAACCGACCAACGGCTGCTCATCTAATCCCGTAAAACGGCCGTGAATAGCAACTAAGTCACCATCCTGTAGTACGCGATACATTTCATGGTGCAGTTCAGGATGTGCCTGAACCCGCTCACGCAATCCGGCGAACCCCTCTTTAACCAACGGAGAATGTTCGATGAAATTTGGCGCAAAATAACGTTCAAGCGCCCTCACATCACGATCAGTAAACAGCTCGTGGTGCGCACGCGATACCAAGTCACGTGAAGATCTATTTTGAACCATTATGGGTACCCTGTATTAGTCGTTGGAACTCATCACGTGTTTGATACGCGTATATTCATCGAAACCATAAGCCGACAGATCTTTACCGTATCCAGAGTTCTTGAAGCCGCCATGGGGTGCTTCTGCCGTAAGAGGAATATGGGTGTTAATCCAGACTGTTCCAAAGTCAAGCTCACGAGACAGGCGCAACGCGCGACCATGGTCGCGGGTCCAGACACTGGAGGCCAGTCCGTATTTCACATCGTTAGCTTTCTCGATAGCATCCTGTTCTGTTAGAAACTTCTGTACTGTGATAACAGGGCCAAAAATTTCGGTCTGAATCATTTCATCTTCTTGCTCCAGACCAGTAATCACCGTAGGTTCAAAGTAATATCCCGAACGATCAGCCTGACGACCTCCTGTTTCGATACGGGCATGAGCGGGCAGACGTGCAAGGAACCCTGTGACCTGCTCCAACTGGCGAACATTATTAAGCGGCCCATACAGCGCCTCTTTATCTTCTGGATCGCCAAAACGGGTAGCTTTAGCTGCCGCCACCAGTTTAGTGACGAAAATATCGTAAACAGATTCATGCACCAGCACACGTGAAGCTGCCGTGCAGTCCTGACCGGCGTTGAAATACCCTGCGGTAACAATGGTTCCCACGGCTTTGTCTATATCCGCATCGGCAAAAATAACCACCGGCGCTTTGCCACCCAGCTCCAGATGCGCTCTGGTGAGATTAGCTGCCGCCGAAGACGCAACCTGCAAACCGGCACGTACGGAACCGGTGATGGAAACCATAGCCGGCGTTTTGTGTGAAACGACCAGAGAACCTGCGCTGGCATTACCCAGCACCACGTTGAAAGTGCCGGCAGGGAAGAACGGAGCGGACAGTTCAGCCAGCAACAGAGTACTTTCCGGCGTAGTATCGCTCGGTTTAAGCACCACGGTATTACCTGCTGCCAGAGCAGGAGCTATCTTCCACACCGCCATCATCAACGGATAGTTCCATGGAGTAACCTGCCCTACCACGCCCAGCGGTTCACGCCGGATACTGCTAGTCATACCAGAAAGATATTCCGCTGTAGCCTTGCCTTCCAGAAAACGAGCTGCACCGGCGAAGAAGCGGATATGATCCACCGACGTCGCAATCTCCTCGGAGGCAATCAGGTGCTTAAGCTGCCCTGTATTACGGCTTTGCGACTCAATCAGACGTTCAGCGTTTTTTTCCACCGTATCAGCCAGCGCTAGTAACGCCTGCTGACGTGCAGAGGGTGTACTGCGTCCCCATATTTTAAATGCCTCTTTAGCCGATGCATAAGCATCATCAACATCCGCTACAGTCGCGTTAGGAGAACGCGCATAAGCTTTACCAGTGACCGGGCTGACCAGATCAAAATACTCGGAACCTTGAGACTCAATATACTGACCATTAATGAAATGCTTAAACGTTGGTACCGGCATGCTTACCCCCGATGGATTGAATGCATAAAATATAACCTATGATTTAATATATTTAATAGTTGCATTTTCGTCAAACTTGTAGCAAAAATGTAAAATAAAGAAGTCATTCATATACATACATGTAACTTTCTGCATTTCCATCAGGAAAAATATGTAGATCTGTGAGCAAGATCGAGGATCTTATATTTGACGGACTGGATAGTACGAACAAACTGAACAGCGTGTGTGTCTAGGCTATCGATGAAATCCGGACTTGCAGAGCTACCGCATCCGGCTCCTGACAGACCCATGTCCCCATACAGTTTCAGCGGGAATTGAACATTAAATGGGGTTTCCAGTTCGCTGGATGGGGTCCAGTGGAAAAATTGACAAAAATGTAAAGTTACTAAAACCTCAATAAGTTACTTAATTATATTTATAAAAAAGTATACTATTTTGGTTATGTTGGAAAAAATCTATCAAAAGTGCTGTTCTAAGTTAATTATCAAATAGTTATAGACGTTAAGATAAACCACTAATATCTCAAACTTATCAAACTTGTCAGTTTTTCCACAGACTTCCTAACGGATTGAATAAAATCAATAATATGAGGTTAATCGTATGAGTTACTTATTTATGTAATTTTCGATAGATAAAATTAAAAATATTTAAAATTACAATTGTTCCTTATGGAGGAGTAATGCATGATTTTGTGCTTTTTTAAAGGGTTAATTGTTATATGATTGATATGGCTATTTTTTATATAAAGATGTTATATTCTAATTGTTAATTCATGATAGGAGATGTCGTATGGATGAGAGAGAATAATTGATGCAGAAAATAAGTAACTTATTGATCAATAGTCCGGTGAAATCAGAGGATAAGCTGGCTGTGATGATGATGTTTTGTTTTCAACTATTGTCATCAACTCAGACAGATGGGGTGAATATGCGTGTTTCTGATGGCAGAGTCTTATCATTAGAATTAGAAACATTGAAATTATAAACTTATATCATAATTGATTGTTTTTGGTTTAGTTGTAGCCGGTGTATTATATTATCTTGATGATAAATATCAAGTAAGTGAGAAACTCATAGAAGCATTGAGAAATGAAGAAGCAAAAAAAAGGTTTCGGGAGCACTTAGCAAACCCAAAATATAATATGCCAAGACCTCCAATTTTTTATAGGTAAAATATTATTAATAAAAAAAATAAAATTCACATAACTCTACCAAATAGAATTTTTTGTGTAGTAATGTCAATTATTTTCTTATTTATTACAACATTGTTTTTATATTTTTCTTGGAGGGACTTCATGTCATTCATTAACATGAATGACATAATATATTTTTCTTGGAGGGTGTTTTTTGCATGTTTTGGCTTGCCAATAGTTTACTATATGTTTGGTTTGGCAATAAAAAATTGTTTATTAAATAAACCATCGCCATTTTATGGTTTTTTTTTGAATTTATGCGTGTTGATTTTTATATTATCTATCGTGGCTAGTTTTCCTGTATCTATATATGCTGATCATAAATTGAAAAAATCTGGTTATATTAAATGTGAAAAAACTTCTTTAATTGCACCTAATAAATATGTCAAAAATATGAAGGTGTGTAATTAAAAATATAAAACTAAGCATATGGTTACATATGCTTAGTTTGTTTTTTACAATACTCTGTCTTCCCATATACTATACGCAATTAACTTGAAGATGCGGGTTTTAAAATCTGGAAGTTATCAGTCAACCGAGTGGTGAGTTCTTTCGCTTTTTCTGGCAATGTGACATGAAAAAAGTGGCGCAGCGTTTCACGGAATGTTTTGGTATCCGGAAAATAGACATTGTTTCGTACCTGCTCATTCACATACTTCCATAATCGCTCAATCGGGTTGAGATTAGGGCTGTAAGGCGGCAGGTAGTGCAACTCAATATTCAAAACCTCGGCAAAAAATTGGACGACTCCGGAACGGTGATAACCCGCACCATCCAGAATAATGTGGATTTTTTGCGAAAGTGGATAGGTTTCCCGGATTGAGCCGAAAAAAAGGACGACATTTTTCGCGTTAATCGTCGGATATTCACGAACAATAGTCTCTTCAATCCGTTGTAAATTAAGGGCACCCATGATGTTGAGTCGAGTACGACTGCCTGTGGTTTCAACCACTTTGACGTGCTTCCGCCCGCTCTTCATCCAGCCATAACTTAATTTTGTGGACAGGGTCGGGTGAACCGCATCAATAAATAAAATAGGCGCATTCTGGCCACATTCTTCTTTCAGCGCGTTGTAGGTTTCAATAAACTGTTGCTGTTTATCCGCATCAAATTTATGCGGAGCACCCATTGGCTTCTTGTAGCTGAAACCTTGACGGTGAAGCCATTTCGTCATTCCTGCGACAGTGAAAGTCACCTGCCATCGTGCCCGAACATAGGCCACAATTTGTGCGGTAGTGTGCATCAAATTTGCCATCAGATACTCAACTAATTCTGTTGTTTGTTCGGCAGACAAACGGCTTTCAGAGCCCCCATTTTCAGGGGCGAGTTTTTCCTCAGAGAAGTAATCTTTCAGATGGCGGCTCACCGTACTTTCATGGATCCGCAAAGCCTGAGCAATCATCTGGGCAGTCCAGCCTTCTGAGGCCAAAAGCACGGCCTTGATGCGGTCACGTACTCGTCCATCGCGAGTCGTATCATGCATCAATTCGAGGGCGTCTTTTTGGGCATCTGTTAGATTAATTTTCATGGGCGCAATCATGATCTGATACAAATGAAAAATCAAGCATCTTCAATGACGACGGGTATATAGGCAGATGTACCTGCCGTTATATGATTCCATGATATAGATTTATAGTTTAATGTAACTTTTTCATATGGCATCATATCGTGATCATTTATAGAATGTGGGTATACACAGGAGATATCTGTGATAGTGGCTTCCGTAATTTTTACTTCGTAGAATAATTCTAATTGCCCTGTTTGGCTTGTTCTATAAAAAATAAAACCGCCATTCAGTGATTCATTGGAGTCTATTGCCATTGCCAGTAGTGGTGATGACTTGTCAATTGGTTTGATGAACTGTATTGGCTGGTGACTCACGTTCTGCTGGCGTGAAATTGCATGATTCAGGCTGAGTACCTGTATTTGATCTTCGTGCCCTTTTTGATACCGATTTCCTATAGAATCAAGCGTTGAACACCCTGCTGATATTAAGCCCTGCTTCTTACCATTTAATGTTAGATATATCATGTATGACATACAGAGTTCCATCTTAGTTATGTTTAAATAATGTGGTTTCTTACGTAATTTAAATAAAAATTACGTTAACATATTAAAAAAATTGCAATAGATACGTCAAGGGGCTAGCGGATGGCCAGCGTTGCGTGAATAAATATCCTGTAAGCATGAATGGATATCAGTAACATTGCCGTTAATAAAACGTCCTACGATATTCATGGCCTTTTCTCCAATAAATCAGTCATTAATTCCACAATTGCTTATAGATGGTTACCATTTCCGCAATAGTTGGATGTGACCTCTCTGGCAGTTATCTGATGCAGGGTATTTTACGGCACTGGTTTGTTACCCTGGCTCAGTTGTCAGGACGATGTTGTTTTCATAATCAGTACACTTTACCGGCGATCCCGTGTAAAGATCGACTTTTTAGCTATACCTCTAAATTTGGTTAAAAAAACACTTTACAAACGATAATAAGAACGATTATCATTACTATTACTTTCAGTGCACCACCTTCAGGGTCATATGAAAGTACGACATTGCTCACATTGCTTCCAGTGTTTATTTTTATAGCCAACTTGAATGTTGGCTTTTTTTTATACTTAACTCAACTTAGCTACAGCTACTATTCAAAAATTTTGAATTTTAAGATTAAATTTACAATCTTTTATATTTCAAGCCTTCAATTAGACTACAAAAAACATTGAGGGATTTTGAAAATGATCTACTTACGTAAAGCTTCAGAAAGAGGTCACGCCAATCACGGCTGGTTGGACAGCTGGCATACGTTTTCATTTGCTGACTATTATGACGCCAATTTCATGGGATTCTCTGCCCTTAGGGTGATTAACGAAGATGTAATTGATGCCGGACAAGGGTTTGGCATGCATCCTCACAAGAATATGGAAATCCTGACCTATGTGCTTTCCGGTACAGTCGAGCATCGGGACAGTATGGGAAATCAGGGGCAAATTTCCGCCGGAGAGTTCCAGATTATGAGCGCAGGAACCGGTATCCGTCACTCTGAGTATAATCCGCATGATAGTAGCAAACTTCACCTGTACCAAATCTGGATCATGCCGGAAAAAAATGACCTGCCACCGCGCTACGAGCAACGCTGCTTTGATTCTGCCAAAGGTCGCCAGTTAATCCTTTCGCCCGATACTCGCGATGACTCGTTAAAAGTATTTCAGAATATGATTTTATGGCGTTGGGCACTGAAAAACGGCGAAACAGACGAGTATGATATAGAAAAATCGCGAAAAATCTGGATTCAGGTTGTTCGTGGCGAAGTGACTATCAATGGCGTTCAAGCGACCACCAGCGATGGCATCGCTATCTGGGATGAATCTCATCTTCAATTAATTGCCAGCCAAGAGAGCGAAATCCTGCTGTTCGACCTGCCACCTAACTGATTGCTGATTAATGTTCGATGAATGAAAAAACCCTATCCAGCCAGATAGGGTCTTACGTGGTTTGCTGTGAATTTAACACGGCAGCTATTACAGATTAGGCCCTGCTTTCACCAATGCAGCACCTGCGGCTGTATCAGTATATTTGTCAAAGTTATCGACAAAACGCTGTGCCAGATCTTTAGCCTTAACATCCCATTCAGATTTATCCGCATAGGTGTTACGTGGATCAAGAATGCCTGTATCCACGCCTGGCAATGCTGTCGGTACAGCTAAGTCAAAGATCGGCAGCTCAATGGTATCTGCATCTTCAATATCACCATTCAGGATCGCGTCTATAATCGCACGGGTATCTTTGATAGAGATGCGTTTACCTGTGCCATTCCAGCCAGTATTGACCAGATAAGCTTTCGCACCTGATGCCTGCATCCGCTTAACCAGCACTTCTGCGTACTGAGTCGGATGCAGTGACAGGAATGCCGCACCAAAGCAGGCAGAGAACGTTGGCGTAGGTTCTGTCACACCACGTTCAGTTCCCGCCAGCTTCGCCGTAAAACCAGACAGGAAGTGATACTGGGTCTGTTCTGGCGTCAGACAGGAAACCGGAGGCAATACACCGAAAGCGTCAGCGGTCAAGAAAATCACTTTAGTGGCATGTCCGGCTTTCGATACTGGCTTAACGATGTTTTCGATATGGTAGATAGGATAAGAAACGCGGGTATTTTCGGTTTTAGAACCGTCATTGAAATCGACTGTGCCATCCGCCAGCACGGTAACGTTTTCCAGCAGAGCATCACGGCAGATCGCGTGATAAATATCCGGCTCTGCTTCTTTGGAGAGGTTAATGGTTTTCGCGTAGCAGCCACCTTCGAAGTTAAACACGCCGTCATCATCCCAGCCGTGCTCATCATCACCAATCAGCTTGCGTTTCGGATCGGTGGAAAGCGTGGTTTTACCTGTACCAGACAAGCCGAAGAAAATGGCAACATCGCCTTCTCCACCCACGTTGGCAGAGCAGTGCATGGATGCAATACCTTTCAATGGCAGCAGGTAGTTCATTATTGAGAACATTCCTTTTTTCATTTCGCCGCCGTACCAAGTACCACCAATCAACTGCATACGTTCTGTCAGGTTAAAGGCAACAAAGTTCTCAGAATTCAGCTCTTGTTCCTTCCACTGCGGGTTGGTACATTTCGCCCCGTTCATCACAATAAAATCAGGCGTGAAGTTAACTAATTCTTCATCCGATGGGCGAATAAACATGTTTTTGACAAAATGAGCCTGCCACGCCACTTCGGTGATAAAACGCACTTTCAGGCGGGTATCCGCATTTGCGCCGCAAAATGCATCTACGACAAACAAACGTTTGCCTGAAAGCTGCTGCGTAACCAATCCCTTGAGCTGAGACCAGGTTTCCTGACTGAGCGGTTTGTTATCGTTTTTACCTTTTCCCTGATCAGCCCACCATACGGTATCGCACGTCACATCGTCGCGGACAATATATTTATCTTTGGGAGAACGCCCCGTGAAAATCCCTGTATCTACCGCAACCGCACCAAGATGGGTCAGTGTGCCACGCTCATACCCTTGCAGTGAGGGCTGAGTTTCTTCAGAGAATAACAATTCATAACTTGGGTTATAAACAATCTCGCTAACATCACAAATACCATAAACCGCAAGTTCCTGCGCAGTAATGCCTTTAACGCTCATGTGTTGCTCCTGATCAGTTACACTTTTCTCGGCGGGGAATAATAAATAATTATGACTAATTAACAGCGATTGTTATCAAAAAATTGAAATTGCATTACTTTTTTTAGGTTTATATGAGACGCAGGACACGGAATGAAAGGATTAATGAACACATAAAAAAGGGCGTATATTACGCCCTGAAAAAATAATTAATCGCATCAGTGAAGCAGTTCTTTTTTCACAATCTTTATTTCGCTGATATCTTTATCATTGAAAATATAGTGCATACCACAGAATTCACATTCCATATCGATTTTGCCATCTTTGAGCAAAATCTCCTGAAGATCAGCATCCGGCAGCGTCACCAGCGTATCAGCACAGCGTTGGTGAGAACAGGTACAGCGGAATTCAACCTGTTGCGGCTCATACAGCGTCACATCTTCTTCATGATAAAGACGATGCAAAATTTCTTTCACATCCAGCGTAAACAGCTCTTCTCCCTTGATGGTCGCAGTGAGTTGTACCAGATGATCAAGCAGGTCTTCACTGCCTTCCTGTGCGCCGGGCAGGATCTGTAATAACATGCCACCCGCCGCCATTTTTCCATCCAGTATTCCCGTACGGATAAACAGTCTGGTTGGCAATTGTTCCGACTGCTTGAAGTACGCATCCAGACATTCTGCCAGCGTCTCCCCTTCCAGCGCGACAACGCCCTGATAACGTTCACCTTCTGTTGGCGTAACAGTAATAACCATATAACCATTACCGACCATATCCCGCAGGCTGCTCGCAGCATCCACATCACCATCAATACGGGCAGTGCCACGCATCTGCTGTTGATTATTACCATTAATGACCGCCAGTCTGACTGGCCCATCACCTTGAATCTGTACGGTTATATCTCCGTTGAATTTCAATGTGGCAGTCAACAGGCTGGTTGCGACCAACAATTCACCTAATAACTGCTGTACGGGCAAAGGGTAATGGTGATTTTCCATCATCCGCTGGTACGTTTCACTGACGGAAACGAGTTCTCCCCGGACAGAATGGCTTTCGAACAAAAAGCGGTGTAATTGATCATGCTTGGTCATAAATCTCTCTCATCTCACTGAGACGGTTATTCCGGCTCGTTTAATTTCGTGTTCTTAAATTTAATCAGTGTACGCCGCTCTTTCTTATCTGGGCGGCGATCGGGATGCGGCATCGTGAGCACATTCATTTTACGGGCCAATGCCGTTTTTTCCCGATTGATAATGCTTTTTTCCGTTTCCTGATAAAGTTGCTGGGCTTCAGTGGCGCTGCGTCTGTGACTGTTCAATGCTAAAACAGTCACTATTTTCTCTTCATTTCCCTGACGCAGTTTAATTTCTGCATTCAACTCAACCAGTTTACTCGGTTTACTCCGCTGCCCATTATAATGAACTTTTCCCCCATCAATCATTTCACGCGCGATGGAGCGGGTTTTGTAAAAACGGGCAGCCCAGAGCCATTTATCGAGGCGCATAGTCTGATCCGTGTCTGAATTCGGCATGGTTGTTTCTCCCAAATGTCTAATCGAAGCTGGCAAAAAACGGATTGAGGGTAACACAGCCCGCAGACTCATCGCTAATCCATCGGCGGCTGTTTCGAGTTGAAACAATTGTCGTAGTACTCGCCTATACGCTGGAGCCGCACCTTATTTTTCTGCCTTTTGCTTATTATCAGAATGGCATTGATGCTCAATATCGCCATGAGTATTGCCAGAAAGAAGCAGCTTCCCAGATAACGAATAAGAGTCACGGAGTCGGGTTCACTATGCAAGGTGATACGGCGAGTCTCATTTGCGTCTTCGGACAATTTCGTCACAATTCCGACAGCTTCAAATGGAGCACTCAACAGTATTTCAGCTAACCGCTGTAATTCCCTCCACTGATCCAGTGCGCTGTATTCATAGGTAAGAAATGGTAAATAAGGCAATTCAACCAATTTATTCCCTTCCTCGCTGATCAGCAGGACGCCCCCCGGCGATGGGCTGTTCAGCAGTATGCTTATTTTATCAATTTCCCGATAAATAAATGATGCTGTGGTGGTATCAATTAACTTTTCCAGTGCATCTGCGCTTACTGAACGTAATAATACTTTGGTTCCATTCAGTTTCCCTCTTTCAGCCTGTTTCAATAGATCATTCCAATCCTCAGCATTGCTCAGATTGACCAGTGCGCTTTTCAGACGAATACAGTCAATCTCGTCCATGCACAAATTATGCGTCTTCAAGATGACTTGCGAAAAATTGTCGAGTAATGTCATACCCGATTTCGCAATGGCTTCATTCAGGTCAGAGTTGGTTTTCCGGCTACGTTCAATCGGGTGTAATTGCTCATTGACCGTTGTAATCAATGTTGATGCATTTTCGATAATATCTGATTCCGGAATGGGCAATGGGCTATCGTTATTCCAGTAGATGCCAGTGCAGTCAAACGCAGTAAATATATGTTTGATTCCACCGGGATTATCATTCAGTCTGGGTGGTATGTAGCACATCCCTATGCCTTTAACTCGCAGTACATCGCCTTCCTTCAGAGGCATATTTTGCAGTTCAGTGACGCTGGTGATGACCTGAGTATTACTCCCATACAGCCATGCAAAACTGAGCCGCATAGATAAGCTCACGGGCTGGTAAAAATAAAGTACCAACATAGCACAAATGGAAAAAACCACCAGTATCAGGTTTTTTCTATAGCGCTGATAAGGATAGTGTTTTTCTTCCTCATGCAATGAGAGGTAGCGCCCCTGCTGAACGACATGGCAATTGGTATATATATCAACATCAGTATTTTGGTCAAGCTCACGAACGACGTACGGCTCCCAATGTGAGGGATAGATAAGATCAATACCCCCCAGAGAGATATTCCTCCGCTGTTCCGGTTCAGATTCACTGAATATACCCCAACGTTTCGGAATACCATTAAAGCAGCTAATATTCAAAATGTTACGCGGAGAAGGTGACCGGAAAGTCAGCCAGAAGCTGGTAATCAGAAACAGAACAGCGGCCAACATTAGCCACGGTAATATGGGCGTTGGCATGAAAAGAGCCAAAAACCAGAGCGACAAGCCAATACACATGAGAATGCCTTCCAGAATGCCTGTTGAACGACGCAGACGATTCTCTTCCGGCGTTTCCTTGCGGATATACAAAAAATTGGCAATGGAATTGCCGTTTTTTTGGATTGAAGCCTGTGCCGTTTGTTTCACGATTCGCGCGATGGACAGATCTTGCTGATAATCTTTCAGGAAGTGGCCATTCACGGCAATAACAAGAGGCATGAATGTGGTTTGAACAATCTCAATCGTATTCTGCTGCTTAATGAATGACTCAAGTAACGCAGGAAGATGTATCTCCATTTCATCAACATAATAGCGCCAATACTGCGATTCATCCGTAGCGACAGAAAAGCGGTTGATGGTGTGATTGATGGTATAAACCGTATCATTTTTGACAGACAGTGCTGGTTGGCCTGATCTGTGGCTCCTATCTGGCTGCATCAGGGACAGAGCATTTTGCAAATAAGAATCAATTGCCTGATATTCATCAGCATTCAGCTTACGATGGCCTGTTTTGGCGATTGACGGTAGATAACGCGCGTTATCAGGCCGCTTCCATCTGAAAGTCAGAAAGGAAACCATTATAATCATGCTAGTGATAAAAATAGCCAATATAATGACTAGTGAACTCATTTCTTATCCACGCCCATGACAGCAATAAAGAGACTGGCAGAATAACAACCTGACAAAAATACGCAGATTCAGGCTATTTCTATTCTTACCTTCTATTTTTAATGTTATTAACAAAAGGTTAAATAAATTTTATTACACCATTTCGCAAAATAAAGCCTTTTGTGCAGCCGTAAGATAGCAACAAAAATACATACAAGCGATAATCGCTATCATTTACTGGCATAATCGGCCATATTAAAGCAAAGTTTGGATGCGTATCCAATTTCATCACAAAAATTGAATTTACCAAGAATTTTTCGGTGATTGGATGCATCATTTTTCAATGAGCCAGTGTATGGCAACCATCAGGGGCAAGCATGATTGATCAGAAGATACCTAAAATATTGAATATAAATGACGTTGCCCATTCCCGTTTATTCAATATTCAGTCTGTTAATCTTGAGTTCAGCAATGGTGTAAAGCGAGTTTATGAACGCATGAAACCCTCCAATCGTGAAGCAGTACTGATCATTCCCGTGATCGGCGATGAGTTACTCCTTATCCGTGAGTATGCCGTTGGCATTGAACAATACGAATTGGGTTTTCCAAAGGGTGCTATTGATGCGGGAGAGAGCACCCTTGAAGCTGCCAATCGTGAACTGAAGGAAGAAGTGGGATTCGGGGCAGCCAAACTGGAACTGCTGACAAAACTGACAATGGCTCCCTCCTATTTTTCCAGCAGGATGAATATTGTCATTGCTCAAGATCTTTATCCCGAATGTTTGGAAGGAGATGAGCCAGAACCGCTGGTACAGGTTCGCTGGCCAATCGCAGATATGATGTCTTTGCTGGAACATCCCGATTTCAACGAAGCCAGAAACGTCAGCGCCCTGTTTTTTGCACAACGATACCTGCAAGCATCAAGCAATGGAACGCGTTAAAACCTATCCCAATCGACAGGTATGTGCTTTCAAATTTCTGCTTTTGCGGCTGAGTTTACTACTCCCTAGTCACATTGTTATCTATATGCCTGGGGATCCACTCACTTGCTATCGCGCTACAACTTGAAATCTATTCGCAATAAAAGATAACGCCTCTTAATATTAATCCTGTACCCTTTTTAAGCCGCCAATCTGACAAAAAATATCAATCACTTAAATTAAAATAATTACCATAAATAATATTAATATGGGTAAAAAGCTTTTCCCTTTATTAAAAATAATTAATAAATATGATCGTTATTACTCCCCAATAAAAAACCTTCTTTCTATTGATTAATAAAACACTTAATCCAGCCAATTGAAATCAAGTATTTTTTTAAAATGATCAGATTAAAAATATATACGCAATTAACTTGAAGATGCGGGTTTTAAAATCTGGAAGTTATCAGTCAACCGAGTGGTGAGTTCTTTCGCTTTTTCTGGCAATGTGACATGAAAAAAGTGGCGCAGCGTTTCACGGAATGTTTTGGTATCCGGAAAATAGACATTGTTTCGTACCTGCTCATTCACATACTTCCATAATCGCTCAATCGGGTTGAGATTAGGGCTGTAAGGCGGCAGGTAGTGCAACTCAATATTCAAAACCTCGGCAAAAAATTGGACGACTCCGGAACGGTGATAACCCGCACCATCCAGAATAATGTGGATTTTTTGCGAAAGTGGATAGGTTTCCCGGATTGAGCCGAAAAAAAGGACGACATTTTTCGCGTTAATCGTCGGATATTCACGAACAATAGTCTCTTCAATCCGTTGTAAATTAAGGGCACCCATGATGTTGAGTCGAGTACGACTGCCTGTGGTTTCAACCACTTTGACGTGCTTCCGCCCGCTCTTCATCCAGCCATAACTTAATTTTGTGGACAGGGTCGGGTGAACCGCATCAATAAATAAAATAGGCGCATTCTGGCCACATTCTTCTTTCAGCGCGTTGTAGGTTTCAATAAACTGTTGCTGTTTATCCGCATCAAATTTATGCGGAGCACCCATTGGCTTCTTGTAGCTGAAACCTTGACGGTGAAGCCATTTCGTCATTCCTGCGACAGTGAAAGTCACCTGCCATCGTGCCCGAACATAGGCCACAATTTGTGCGGTAGTGTGCATCAAATTTGCCATCAGATACTCAACTAATTCTGTTGTTTGTTCGGCAGACAAACGGCTTTCAGAGCCCCCATTTTCAGGGGCGAGTTTTTCCTCAGAGAAGTAATCTTTCAGATGGCGGCTCACCGTACTTTCATGGATCCGCAAAGCCTGAGCAATCATCTGGGCAGTCCAGCCTTCTGAGGCCAAAAGCACGGCCTTGATGCGGTCACGTACTCGTCCATCGCGAGTCGTATCATGCATCAATTCGAGGGCGTCTTTTTGGGCATCTGTTAGATTAATTTTCATGGGCGCAATCATGATCTGATACAAATGAAAAATCAAGCATCTTCAATGACGACGGGTATATTTTACGCTGGATAGCAATCATTGACAGGCCATAGTGTAACCATACCAATCTGCCAAAAAACATAAACCTGCGTTATGGATTGGTAATAAGAATAAGTTCTCTAATTCATCACACTTCTTATTTAAAAGGTATGATTAATAGTCAATATTCTGGAATCAACAACCCGCTATAAGACGCTTTTTAATGATAAAAGAGCGCTTAGAGAACAGATTTTGATAAGCTGATAATAATAAAAAGCCCCGTCCGTTTCCCGACAGGGCTTTTTTCCTTGATTCCTGTAGTCAATCAGAACAGTTCCTGACTCTCTCCATTCTCAGTGACTGTCGTTCCTGCTTCTGGGACGGCATATTCCGTTGGTTGTGTACCTTCAATGAAATATTCCTTACGGGTATTGCCCCCACCATTGGATAGCTTACCCGTCGCACGATCAATGGTAACAGAAACGATGCCTGCTGGTGGTTCCATCACTTTTACCGGTACACCTTCCAGCGCCACTTTCATGAAATCATTCCAAATAGGTTGAGCACTTTTCGCTCCGCCTTCACCTTTCAGGGCGGGTGTACGCCCCAGAGATCTACTATGCTCATCGAAACCAATCCAGACCGTGGCAACCATATCAGGGCCATAACCAGAGAACCACGCATCTTTCGAGCTGTTTGTCGTTCCTGTTTTGCCCCCGATATCCCGGCGTTTCAAATCACGGGCTGAACGCCAGCCTGTCGCCATCCAACCCGGTTCACCAAAGACATTGGTATTCAAGGCATCATGAATCAGGAACGCCAGCGGCGTACTGATGACATGAGGCGCGTACTGCTGATCATCGTTGTTCACATTAACCGGAGCACGCTCTAACTCTGACTGTGGCTGAGTCGAATTTTGCGTAACATTGGAATGGGTCACGTTCTCAATCGAATCTTCGGACAACTCAATGGAATGCGCTGTATCACCATAAATCACCGGAATATTTTCACACTGTGGGCAGGCTAGTTTCGGTTTAGCTTCAAACAATACCTTTCCTTCATCATTTTCAATTTTAGTGATGAAGTAAGGATCAACCAAATAACCGCCATTCGCCATCACTGCATAGCCACGCACCATTTGCATTGGTGTGAAAGAAGGAGAACCCAGCGCCATCGATTCCGTCCGCACGACATTTTCCCCCGGCAAGCCAAACCGGCGCAGATAGTCAGCGGCATAATCCACCCCCATCGCACGCATGGCTCGAACCATGACCACGTTCTTGGATTGCCCCAATCCTTGACGCAGACGAATCGGTCCATCGTAAGACGGCGGTGAGTTTTTAGGACGCCAATCCGTTCCAGCTCCCGCATCCCAACGGCTGATAGGCACGTCATTAAACATAGATGCCAACGTCAGCCCTTTGTCCATTGCAGCGGTATACAGGAATGGCTTGATGTTAGAACCCACCTGACGCAGAGATTGGGTCACGCGGTTAAACTTGCTTAGCTCGAAATCAAACCCACCGACCAGCGCTTCTACCTCACCATTCATCGGGTTGAGAGATACCAACGCCGCGTTAACTTGAGGTAATTGTGCCAGCCACCAGATATCATTGACTTTTCTGACCCAAACCTGTTCACCGGCTCGAATCACTTCATTGACACTGCGTGGTGCCGCTCCTTGCAGACTGTCAGATTTAAATTGACGCGCCCAACGAACGCCCGCCATAGTCAGTTCAACTTTATTGCCATCCACCAGCATAGCTTCAGCCTGAGTCGCACTGGACTTCGTGACCACCGCAGGCAGCAATGAGCCATATTTGGACAGAGTTTTCAGCTTATCAACAATTTGGCTCTGGCTCCATGCTGACTGGCTGACAGTCCATAACACTTCCTGTGCACCGCGATAGCCATGACGCATATCATAATCAATTACATTTGCACGGACGGCATCAACGGCAGCCAATTGGACTTTACGAGTAATGGTGGTATAGACCTTATATCCATCGGTATAGGCATTTTCACCATAACGGTTAATCATTTCCTGCCGTACCATTTCAGTCAGATAAGGCGCAGAGAAGACAATCTGTGGTGAATGATAACGGGCAACCAATTTCTCACTTCTGGCTTCATTGTACTGCTGCTGGGTAATGTACCCTTCTTCCAGCATGCGCACCAACACCACATTACGACGGCTGACTGCACGATCATAAGAATAGAGCGGGTTTAAAGTAGAAGGTGCTTTCGGCAGTCCGGCAATCATCGCCATCTCACTCAAAGTCAACTCATTGGCATTCTTACCAAAATAGACGTTAGCCGCAGCCCCTACACCGTAAGCACGATTACCAAGGTAAATTTTGTTGAGGTATAGCTCCAGAATTTCATCCTTCGTCAGCAGTTGTTCGATCTTAATCGCCAGAAACGCTTCTTTCGCCTTACGTATCAGCGTCTTCTCTCTGCTGAGGAAAAAGTTTCTCGCCAACTGTTGAGTAATGGTACTCGCCCCTTGGGAAGCGTGACCAGAAGTCATCATGACCGAAACCGCACGGATAACGCCAATGGGATCAACACCATGGTGTTCATAAAAACGGCTGTCCTCAGTGGCAATAAAGGCTTTTACCATCAAAGGCGGCATTTCGGAAAGGGTTAGCGGCAGACGACGTTTTTCACCATATTGCGCCATCAACTCGCCATCAGCACTGTACACCTGCATTGGTGTCTGCAATCGGACATCCTTTAAAGTCGCGACATCTGGTAACTGCGGCTCGATATATTTGTACAAACCAAAAATCGAGGCGGTTCCCAATAAAATGCAAACAACGACAAGGATCAAAAAATATTTTATGAACTTCACCTGAAATTTCTCACGCCATGTTAATCGGGCAGTTTATAAACGATTAGTACGTAGTATAAAGGCTATACAGCACTATGGATATGACCTTTCATTAATAGCAGATATGGAGATCGCGACATGTATTTATCAAAATGGTATATCGGACTGGATGTCCATGAACATTACATTAATGCTTTCGCAGCCATTAAACGCCGTGATGGCTGGCAACTTCGCCATTGCTGGCAATATCGTTTATCAAGCGACATTATTTCAGGAGGACGGCTACAACATCCTGAAAAATTAGGCCACATTTTAATGCAATGGCGGCGAAAATTACCTAAAAAGATTAGCTTACGATTAACATTACCTGTTCAACAAACCTTACAGAAGCAGATCGCCCTACCTACCCATACTCTATTGCAAGAGCCAGAACTCGGCTGGTTTGTTCATGCCAATGCCGAAAAACAATTCCCTGTCAGTGATCTTGCGTTGGATTATCGAGTACGAGGTCAGCAAATTTGTATCAGTGCCACCCGGCAAAAAGATCTCAACCTCTGGCTTAAGCTGCTCGCAGACATCGATTTATCCCCCGATGCCATTGATATTTCTCCCTGCGCATTGCGCTATATTGCCAAACTCGCGGGCGTTCCCGATGACGGCTGGTTGATCCACAAACGCATAACAGACTGGCTATGGGTTACCCCCGCCAGTAGCCCTTTTGGTTATGGGTTGATATCAATACAGACACATCCGCATCTGGCACAAATCATCAGCCAGTTACCTGTTTTATCAGACATGGCCAGCCCTGAGATTTATTACAGTGACGAACAGCATGCTATACCCGCAGAACCCGTTCATGTCTGGCACATGCAGACCGCATTTCGCCATTACCAGCTCCCATTACCCGAAAAAACAGATGCCTTCATTATCGCTGCGGGGCTGGCACTGAGGCCGGATGATCAATGATGTATCAGGTTAATTTTTTACCGTGGCGTCAGGCAAGATTAAAACGCCTATGCCGGAAATGGGGGCTATTGCTTTGCCTGCAATTAATACTCTGCATATCTGTACTAACGTTTATTTCCGTGCAGCAAAAAAACAAAATTGCGCAACATCACGACAAATTAACAGAAATTAGCCACCAATTAATGCAGTTACAGCAAAATATCCAAGAAAGCGAACACGCTATTCAACATCATCAGCAATTGACACAACAATTAAGGAAAAAACAGACATTCATGGAACAGAACCAAAGATATTTACAGTTATTTCGTCAACTCCCTCATTTGTTGCCGGAAAAAAGCTGGCTTACTGCATTCAGTGACGACACCGGCCAATTGGTTTTTGCCGCCAGCAGTCAAAACTACGATGATGTCTCGGACTTACTGGATAACCTGACCGACAATGCCTCACTGAACAATGTCCAACTGAAAAAAATGAGCACCACGGAAGAACATCTCAAGATATTTACTATCGATGCCAATTGGTTAATGGGAGCACCTGATGAAAAGTAATTATCTTGTGTGGTTTCATCGTCCAGCATGGCAGTTGTTTCTGTTGCAGCAATTGCCAGTTATTCCACTCATATTGGGTTTCTATTTTTGGGTCTGGCAGGAGAATGAGTACGCAATCCATGACCTCCAGCTCAATCTCACAGAGCAGAAACACAATTCGGCGTTATCCGAAAAACGTATCGCCGAGTTACCCAATTTACCCGATATCCGACAGCAGATTCAGCAATTGACGGCAGAACTCAGCCAAGGCAATAATATTTTGCCCAACAATATCCCGCAAAAAAATGCCACCGTACTCAAACGCCTTCATCAGCCCTTAACCAGCTCTGGCAGTCAGCTCATGGAGTGGAAAAGCCATAGGGAAGGCAACCAGATTTTCTGGCACATCATGCTGTCACTGAGCTATGACCAACTCCTCCATTTCCTCAATGAAATCCAACAAGTACAACCTGTTTTGCTGATCAAACACCTCACCATCATCCCTGTCGATAACGATCTGACTGTCCGCATGGTGCTGTCAGATGTCCTCCATGAGGGATAATCATGAACAGTCATTTTTTTATTTTGCTGGCTTGCCTGTTTCTGTTACTGCCAATCCTCGCTTCTGCCGAAGAAATTAACACATGGAAAGAAACAGAGAGCGAAAAAGCGGTGAGAAATCCGTTCCAGCCACCAAAAAACGAATTAGATGAACAACTCGAATTTTTCCCAGCAGAAAGAGATGAACAGGAGCAAGAGATTGAATATCAGTCGATTACTCTGCAATACGCTGACGCAGGGCAGATCGCCGAACAATTACAGAAAAATACTCCGGCTCTACTGACAAAATGGGGAAAAGTTGAACACGATACCATGACCAACAGCCTGATACTGGAAGATAAGTTTGATGCCATTACCCGCATCAAAGGTTGGCTGAAAGAAGTGGATACGCCACAACAACAAGTACAAATTACGGCTCATATTGTTACCAGCAGCAGAGAGGCTCTGCATGAGTTGGGAATTCACTGGGGCATGGCTGCTGATCCACTAAATCGCTCAATAGGCCTCAACCGTTTGAATTTGCATCAATCCGCAGGTAATCAAAGCCACCGACTGGTACTGAACACTGCCCGCATCCATGCAAGCCTGCTGGAAATGGAGCTCAGTGCACTGGAGCAGGAAAACCAACTGGATATCATTGCCAGCCCAAGGCTGACAGCCTCACACCAACAGCCAGCCAGCATTAAGCAAGGTTCTGATATCCCTTATCTCGTTCAGGACAAGGACAAAACGACGATTCAATTTAAGGAGGCGGTATTAGGTATGGAAGTGACTCCACACATATTGAGAAAAGGGAAAATCCGTTTAGCGCTAAAAATCAGCCAGAATGCTCCTGGACTGCCCATTAGTCAGGGAGGAAATGAAAATCTGGCGATAGATAAACAGGAAATCGTGACACAGGTTACCGTCAGAAACGGGGAAACCCTGATTCTTGGTGGCATTTTTCAGCAGAAAAAAGGCGCTAGCCTGCAAAAAGTCCCTTACTTGTCTGATCTTCCACTATTGGGTGCATTATTTAACCAAAAAGGAGAACAGCACAGCCGAAGGGAACTCGTAATTTTTATCACACCTCAACTGACCGATATTTGACCAATACAAAAAATATGCAATAAATATCAAACAATTAATAGGAATAATTACGTCTTTTTAACCAGATTTTCTACTATTTTTCTTGGTCTGACCTGTTTATGGATTTGACGCTGGGAGTAATTTAGCATACAAGGATTATCTAATTGAGTGAGCGGGTCTAACATCACAAGTAAGAGTCTACCCCAATAAACATAAAGTAGGCTCACAGTCAGCCAACAAAGCATAAACCAGACTACAACGGTTCGTGCCAGATATATATAGTTGCAATACAGGTTGATGTACTGAGATAATTTTCCCATCTGATCTCACATTCTCACTCATGAGGTTTCAGTTTAGGTCCCGTGGCTAATCTGATTGGCGGGGCGGGTTATCATTAACAAATAGTCTTAGTAATACCAAAAACATGGCAGAGAAACGCAATATCTTTCTGGTTGGGCCTATGGGTGCCGGCAAAAGCACTATTGGTCGTCAGTTAGCTCAGCAACTCAATATGGAGTTTTACGACTCTGATCAAGAAATTGAGCGACGTACCGGAGCTGACGTGGGCTGGGTATTTGATGTGGAAGGCGAAGAAGGCTTCCGCGATCGTGAAGAAAAAATAATTAACGAATTGACTGAAAAACAAGGCATCGTACTGGCAACGGGTGGGGGTTCTGTTAAATCAAAAGAAACCCGTAATCGTCTGTCTGCCCGTGGTGTGGTTGTCTATTTAGAAACAACCATCGAAAAACAGTTAGCTCGTACTCAGCGTGATAAAAAACGTCCTTTACTTCAAGTGGATGCACCAGCACGCGAAGTTTTAGAAAATTTAGCTGATGAGCGCAACCCTCTCTACGAGGAAATTGCTGATCTGACTATCCGTACAGATGAGCAAAGCGCCAAAGTTGTTGCTAACCAAATCATCGAATTACTGGAAAAAAACTGATTTACGCTGGTGTGCACAGCAGCAAACGATAAGGCGAAAGCTGATATGGAACAAGTAACTGTTACGTTAGGTGAAAGAAGCTATCCGATTGCCATAGCCCAAGGGCTATTTTCTAGCGATGAGGCATTCAAGTCCCTGCAAGCTGGTCAGCAGGTCATGATAGTGACCAACGAGACGCTGGCTCCCCTGTATCTTGAACAGGTGAAATCCACATTGCAGGGGATGGGCCTTCGGGTAGACGAAGTTATCTTACCTGACGGTGAACAGTACAAATCACTTTTTGTGGTCAATGACATTTTTTCCGCTTTACTGGAAAATAATCATGGTCGTGACACAACGCTTATCGCTCTCGGTGGTGGTGTAATCGGTGATATGACAGGGTTTGCCGCCGCTTGCTATCAACGCGGCATTCGCTTCATCCAAATACCCACCACATTACTTTCTCAGGTTGACTCTTCCGTCGGTGGAAAAACCGGCGTCAACCATCCCCTCGGCAAAAACATGATAGGGGCCTTTTATCAGCCAGCATCCGTTATTATTGATATCAATTGCCTGAAAACATTACCTGCTCAAGAACTGCATGCAGGACTGGCTGAAGTTATCAAATACGGCATCATTCTGGATGGTGAATTTTTTAACTGGCTCGAAAGCAATATCGAACAATTACTGGCTCTCGATAATCAGGTAATAGCTTATTGCATTCGTCGCTGCTGTGAACTCAAGGCATGGGTTGTCGCTGCTGATGAACAAGAACGCAATGGGATGCGGGCACTATTAAATCTCGGCCATACCTTTGGGCATGCTATTGAAGCTGAAATGGGTTATGGTGTCTGGCTGCATGGTCAGGCGGTTGCTGCGGGTATGGTGATGGCAGCACGGACATCTGAACTTATGGGCACGTTCTCAAAACAGGATACTCAGCGCATTATCAGTTTGCTGGAACGGGCAAAACTTCCAGTCAACGGCCCAGTGGAAATGTCTCCAGAAATCTATTTGCCACATATGATGCGCGATAAAAAAGTCTCTGCGGGAAAATTGCATCTGGTACTGCCTACAGCGATTGGGAAAGCAGAGCTTCGTTCTGATATCGGGTCTGATGTTATATTGGACGCCATCCACCTATGCCTGCCATCGACCAGCTAAATACACGATTATCTGAATATGGCGAAATATTCCTTCTGGGAATAAAAGCTTGAATAATGAATCATTTTCTAGCTGTTATGCTAAAAAATAGCTACATTATCAGATATAACATTATTGGTTTTAGTTAGATCAGGCTGCCAAGCCTCTAAAATAACAATTGGCAGTATTATCTCTGCTGAGAGGGCATATGGACGAATTAAAATCAGAAAACAAACAAAAAACAGAAAACGAATTTAAACCCGATACATCCGATCGCCACCCTCCGCGATCGCGCAGCCAATCCAACCAGCCCAAGCTGGCAGTATCCCGCCAGCAATTAATGATTGGGGTTGGAATTCTGGTGCTTTTACTGCTGATTATTGCTATCAGTTCTGCATTGAAATCGCCAACTGAGCATGAGAAACAGCAATCCCAGAATACGGCTGAGAAAAACATCGATCTATCCGGCTCTTCTTCACTCTCTACCAATAATCAGAATAGCTCGCCGGAAAATCCATTGGCATCAGCAATCAATGGCTCACAAGAAATCAGTATGCCACCCATTAGCAATACACCAAGCAAAGATCTTTCTCCAGCACCTGAGGCAAGTAACCACAACCAGCGCATAGAATTGCCCGGTGATATTTCTGATGCCTTGAATCAACAGCAAGGTAACATCAATAATACGGTGCAAAAAAACCTGACGCCATCACAGTCCAACCCGATGCAACAGACGGTGATACCGCCAGTTGAACAGAATAAGACTGAAAAAGTTGCACCGCCGAAAATAGAAAAAACGGAAAAAGTGGCAAAATCAGAAAAGCATGCCAAATCAACTGATAAACCAGCAATATTCCACCATCAGGCCAGTAAAAAGAGTGTGACTGATACTCGCGGTGATTTACTGAAAGCCTCCGCCAACAGATTCACACTCCAGTTGAGTAGCGCCAGCCGCTCGGATACCTTAATTGCCTTCGCAAAGAACAATAACCTGTCAAACTATACGGTTTATGAAGCTAAACGTGAAGGTAAGGCATGGTTTATCTTGATCCACGGCAGTTATGGTTCGGTTTCTGACGCCAAAAGTGCCATTTCCTCACTCCCGGCTGAAGTTCAGGCCAAAAAACCTTGGGTTAGAAAACTACAACAGGTTCAGCAAGATCTGAAAAAATAAAACTATTTTGATTAGGCGCTGATATGCTGTCCTAAACAGAGTACAATCTGCGGCTCTGAAATTATTGAATAGCTAATTTGACGGCATGAAAAAAAAACGCGCTTTCTTAAAATGGGCCGGTGGAAAATACCCTTTGGTGGATGACATTAGACGTCATCTGCCAGAGGGAGAACGCTTAATTGAGCCATTTGTTGGCGCAGGCTCGGTATTCCTGAATACCGATTATGATTCTTACATCTTGTCAGACATAAATAGTGATCTGATCAACCTGTATGACACGGTAAAATCTCGTCCAGAAGAATTTATCAATCATGCCCGTCCATTATTCTCTCAGGAGTTCAACACTGCGGAAGACTTCTATCGCCTGAGGGAAGAGTTCAACAAAAGCCAAGAACCACTGTACCGCAGTCTATTGTTTCTTTACCTTAACCGACACTGCTATAACGGCCTTTGCCGCTATAACTCTCGAGGAGAATTTAACGTCCCTTTTGGGCGATATAAAAAACCTTATTTTCCTGAAGATGAGCTTTACTGGTTCGCTGAAAAAGCCCAAAAAGCCTCTTTTGTCTGCCAGCATTACCAAATCACGTTAGACAACGCTCCACAAGGATCAGTAATTTATTGTGATCCTCCGTATGCCCCACTTTCGGCAACGGCTAATTTTACGGCCTATCATACAAATAGTTTTAACCTCCTCGATCAAGAAAATCTAGCGAGGATGGCCTATCATCTTTCCTCTCAACAGGGCATTCCTGTGCTCATATCCAACCATGACACGCTAATGACGCGGGAATGGTATCATCAGGCTACTCTTCATATTGTTAAAGCCCGTCGGACAATAAGTAGAAATATTCTTGCTCGGAGTAAAGTTGATGAGCTTTTGGCGTTATACTGCCGGAAGTGACTGAGGTTTCTTACCCCTGAAATAATGGGGATAAAACAATGAATTGGAGAAGATGATAATGAAGAAAGATTTTCTGATTGCCCCATCCATTCTATCTGCAGATTTTGCCCGATTAGGTGAAGATACCGCAAAGGTTCTGGCAGCAGGCGCTGATGTTGTCCACTTTGACGTTATGGATAATCACTATGTGCCAAACCTGACCATTGGACCAATGGTCTGTCAGGCGCTGTGTGATTATGGCATTACGGCACCGATAGACGTTCATCTGATGGTAAAACCTGTAGATCGCATTATCCCTGATTTTGCTAAAGCAGGTGCAACCTACATCACTTTCCACCCCGAAGCGAGCGAGCATGTTGACCGTACCCTGCAACTCATCAAAGAACATGGCTGTAAGGCAGGTCTGGTTTTCAACCCAGCAACCCCTCTCAGCTACCTTGATTATGTTCTGGATAAGCTGGACGTGATTCTGCTGATGTCCGTTAACCCGGGTTTCAGTGGTCAGTCCTTCATTCCAGAAACCCTGAACAAGCTACGACAGGTACGCAAAATCATTGACGAAAGCGGATACGATATTCGTCTTGAAGTTGATGGTGGCATCAAGGCCAATAATATTAGAGAAGCCGCTCAGGCGGGCGCAGATATGTTTGTTGCAGGTTCTGCTATTTTCAGCCAGCCTGACTATAAAACGGTCATTGATGAGATGCGCCGTGAATTATCAAAGGTGGCATAATGGTAACAAGTATTAAGAAAAATCTTCGTGCCATTGCATTTGATCTGGATGGAACATTAGTCGACAGCGCCAGCGGTCTGGCGGAAGCACTGGATCAGGCTCTGATTGCCAAAGGTTTACCTCCGGCAGGCAAAGAACGAGTTGCTATCTGGATAGGTAACGGCGCGGATGTCATGGTTGAACGTGCACTGAAATGGGCAGGCGTAGAATCCACCCCTGAATTGCATCGTGAAACCCGTAAACTGTTTGATGGGTTTTATGAAACAACCGTGACAACAGGCAGCCAACTGTTTCCCTATGTAAAAGAAACTCTGGCAACACTGGCACAGCATAATCTGCCAATGGCCATCGTAACCAATAAACCCACACCTTTTATTGCGCCATTGCTGGAATCATTGGGGATCAGTGAATACTTTTCACTGGTGCTGGGTGGTGATGATGTTAAAGAGAAAAAACCCCATCCTGCCCCGCTATATCTAACAATGGGCATGTTTGGCATCCATAAAGAAGAATTGCTTTTTGTCGGTGATTCCCGTAATGATATTTTAGCGGCACAGGCAGCTGGCTGCCCTTGTGTTGGCTTAACCTATGGATATAACTACGGAGAATCGATAGCATTAAGCCACCCAGATTATATATTGGACCATTTCCCGGATTTACTACCGGCTATCGGATTATCTACGTTAAAACTTCAGGAAGCGTAACAAAATGAACGAACCCACTGTAATGAAACCAAACTCCCAAAAACCTATTGTATTCAGCGGCGCACAGCCTTCCGGTGAATTGACCATCGGTAACTACATGGGGGCGTTACGTCAGTGGGTTAAAATGCAGGATGAGTATGATTGCATCTATTGCATCGTTAACCAGCATGCTATTACCGTGCGCCAAGACCCAAATGAATTGAAAAAACGCACGCTTGATACGCTTGCACTTTACCTCGCATGTGGCATTGACCCCAAGAAAAGTACGATCTTCGTTCAGTCACACGTTCCACAGCATTCTCAATTAAGTTGGGTACTTAACTGTTACACCTATTTTGGTGAACTCGGCCGTATGACCCAGTTTAAAGATAAATCAGCTCGTCATGCGGAAAACATCAACGCAGGGTTATTTAGTTATCCGGTTCTGATGGCCGCAGATATTCTGCTTTATCAAGCCAATCAAATCCCTGTGGGAATTGACCAGAAACAGCATCTTGAATTGAGCCGTGATCTGGCACAGCGCTTTAATGCTATTTACGGTGATATTTTCACCGTACCAGAACCATTCATTCCAACGGGTGGTGCTAAAGTGATGTCTTTGCAAGATCCAGCCAAGAAAATGTCAAAGTCGGATGATAACTGTAATAACGTTATTGCCCTGCTGGAAGATCCAAAATCTGTCGCGAAAAAAATCAAACGTGCAGTTACCGATTCTGAAGATCCACCTCGTGTACGCTATGATCTGGAAAACAAACCGGGTGTTTCCAACCTGCTGGATATTCTTTCTGGTGTCACCGGCAAAACCATTGCTGAATTGGAAGCTGAGTTTGAAGGAAAAATGTACGGTCATTTGAAAGGCGCTGTCGCAGATGCTGTATCCGAAATGCTAACTGATTTGCAAGAACGTTATCATCATTTCCGTAATGATGAAGCATTGCTAAATCAAATCATGGCAGAAGGGGCAGCCAAGGCACAAGCCCGTGCTCAGGCGACTTTGGATAAAATCTACGATGCGGTAGGTTTGCTCGCTCATCCGTAATCGTTCGATATACTTTCGGGTAATACATTTTTTCCTCTCAATAAATTATTGATAGCTATTAAAGTATTACCCACGCATGATAACAATAATATCGAATAGTCAAAATGCTGGCCATAGCATTGACCAGCATTATTGAGAGAAATAAATCTCACTAATTACTTAATTTTTTCTTCGTAACGCTTTGCTGCCTCATCCCAGTCCACTACATGCCAAAACGCCTTAATATAGTCTGGACGGCGGTTTTGATATTTCAGGTAATAAGCGTGTTCCCACACATCCAGACCCAGAATCGGGTAACCTGAAGCACCGGCAATTTCCTCTCCCATTAACGGACTGTCCTGATTGGCAGTTGAAACAACCGCAAGTTTGCCATCTGCTTTTAGAACCAACCATGCCCAGCCAGAGCCAAAGCGGGTTGCAGCCGCCTGCTCAAATTTTTCCTTAAAGATCTCAATGCTACCTAAATCCCTCTCAATGGCCGTTTTCAAAGCACCACCTAAGACCGTTCCCAATTTTAATCCTTTCCAGAACAGACTATGGTTTGAGTGACCGCCCGCATTATTGCGAATAAAAGTGCGCTTATCCGCAGGGATTTTATCAAGCTGCTGGATCAGATCATCAATATGAAGTTTAGCTAATTCAGGGAAAGCTTCCAACGCTGTATTCGTGTTAGTCACGTAGGTTTGATGGTGTTTGGTATAATGAATTTCCATCGTCGGCTTATCGAAATGAGGCTCCAACGCATCATAAGAGTAAGGTAGAGCGGGCAGTGAATAGCTCATGTCATATCTCCAGTAGTTTAGAATGTATAAGGCTCACAGCTTGTGAACAACATAGTTATTATAATGACTTAAACAGCAATGAAAATGATTATCAATTCCATATTATAACTAGGGTTTCCTTTCCATTTCTCAGTTTCATTTCTTCATTAGATAGAATAACTAAATAAAATCCATAAGTTAGTCGTTCTCTCCAAAGATTAAATTATCAACAGAACTTAATTTCTCTCAAACACGCCGCATTAATTGATCATTCCATGAAATGCATTCTCTTTAATGCGTGATCTTCCGCGCAAAAAAGAAACAAAACTTCTCTTTACACTTTAGTTAACGTTGTTTTGACATAGTATTAACAATCGCAAGGAGATAAAAATATGACTCAGATAATCAAGCATCTTATTCCTGCTGACATTGCAGAAACGGCCCTGATAAGCAAACAACAATATCTACAAGATTACCAATGGTCACTACAAGATCCTGAAGCGTTCTGGAGTGAGAAAGGTAAGATAGTGGATTGGATTAAACCTTATACTCAGGTTAAAAACACCTCTTTCGACCCAGGGCATGTCAGTATCCGCTGGTTTGAAGATGGCACACTGAATTTAAGTGCCAACTGCCTTGACCGCCATTTGCAGGAACGTGGTGAGCAAACCGCTATCATCTGGGAAGGAGACAATCCCGCAGAATCCAAGCATGTTACGTATCGCGAGCTATATCATGATGTCTGCCAATTCGCCAATGTATTGAAAAAACTTGATGTCAAAAAAGGTGATGTCGTTGCGATTTATATGCCAATGGTACCCGAAGCCGCCGTTGCCATGCTGGCCTGTACCCGAGTTGGTGCAATCCATTCCGTGATTTTTGGTGGTTTTTCTCCTGATGCCATTGCTGGCAGGGTTATCGATTCCAATGCCAAGCTGATTATTACCGCAGATGAAGGGATACGTGCAGGCCGCGTTATTCCATTGAAAAAGAATGTCGATGAAGCACTGAGTAATCCAGCCGTAACCGACGTTGTTAATGTGGTAGTCTTCAAGCGTACTGGTAACACCAAAAGCTGGCAGGAAGGTCGTGATTTGTGGTGGCATGAGTTGATCGAAAATGTCAGCACAGATTGCCCTGCCGAAGAAATGAATGCCGAAGATCCACTTTTCATACTTTATACCTCTGGCTCAACCGGCAAACCTAAAGGGGTTCTACATACCACTGGCGGTTATCTGGTCTATGCTTCTTTGACTTTCAAATACACGTTTGATTACCGCCCTGGGGAGATCTACTGGTGTACAGCCGATATTGGCTGGGTAACCGGCCACAGCTACCTTCTGTATGGGCCTCTCTCCTGCGGTGCAACATCATTGATGTTTGAAGGTGTACCAAACTACCCCGATGTCAATCGCCTCTGTCAGATCGTTGATAAACATCAGGTTAATATTATCTATACTGCACCAACCGCCATTCGTGCATTAATGGCTGAAGGCGATAAGGCGATTGAAGGAACCAAACGTACGTCACTACGTATCATGGGCTCGGTAGGTGAGCCAATTAATCCTGAAGCATGGGAATGGTACTACCGGAAGATAGGTAACAGTAAATGTCCTATTGTCGATACTTGGTGGCAAACCGAAACAGGCGGGTTCATGATCACGCCTTTGCCCGGAGCAGTCGACCTCAAACCAGGTTCGGCTACTTTGCCATTCTTCGGTATCAGTCCGGCATTGGTGGGCAACTCAGGTGAGCCATTAACTGGCGAATGTGAGGGTAATCTTGTCATCACGGATTCCTGGCCGGGACAAGCGCGAACTTTATTTGGTGATCATGAGCGTTTTGAACAAACCTATTTTTCCACTTTCAAAGGTATGTATTTCAGCGGAGATGGCGCTCGACGTGATGAAGACGGCTATTACTGGATCACTGGCCGTGTCGATGATGTCCTGAATATTTCAGGTCATCGGTTGGGAACCGCAGAAATTGAGTCTGCGCTGGTTTCACATCCAAAAATTGCCGAAGCTGCTGTTGTTGGCATTCCACACCATATCAAAGGGCAGGCGATTTATGCCTATGTCACACTGAATCATGGTGAAGAACCTTCCCCGGATCTTTATACCGAAGTCAGAAATTGGGTTCGCAAAGAAATCGGCCCGATTGCAACACCCGATATTCTTCACTGGACGGATTCTTTGCCCAAAACGCGTTCAGGGAAGATCATGCGCCGTATCTTGCGCAAAATTGCTTCCGGCGATACCAGTAACTTAGGTGATACCTCCACACTAGCAGATCCGGGTGTCGTTGAAAAACTGCTGGAAGAAAAACAATCCATGAATATGACTTAAAAAAGTACGCCGCCGGAAGGCGGCTTGAATAACGTATCACCAAAAACAGAGAACTGTGCAGGGACATGACAAATACGTCATGAGCTCCCACGGACTTCTGTACCCCGCGTTTAGCAATCAATAACGCAATTAAGGTGTATCGTTCAAAATCCAAGAAGGAGACACTCTGATGAATCCTGATATTTATCAAGAGATTGAAAATAATCCCCGCTTTAAGGAATTGGTTCAGAAGCGTGGGCGCTTTGCCTGGTTGTTATCCGCCATCATGTTAGTACTTTATGTTGGATTTATTTTTCTTATCGCTTTTTCCCCTGAGTGGCTTGGTACTCCCCTCTATGAAGGCTCCAGCATGACGCGTGGTATTCCTGTGGGGGTTGGCATTATATTTATTTCTTTCATATTGACAGGGATCTATGTTGTCAGAGCGAATGGTGAATTTGATCGTTTGACTTCGACTATCCTCAATGAGGTAAAAAAATGAAAAAAATCGTATTGTCAGCGATGCTGCTATTTTCCACACTCTTTCACAACTTAGCACAAGCGGATGCCATTTCAGGCAAGGTCGAAGAACAACCCTTGAATATTCAAGCTATTGTTATGTTTCTGTTATTCGTTGGGTTCACTCTTTGCATTACTTATTGGGCTTCAAAACGAACGCAATCACGTTCAGATTATTATACCGCTGGTGGACGTATTACAGGGTTTCAAAACGGAATGGCCATCGCTGGTGACTATATGTCAGCCGCCTCTTTTCTGGGAATTTCCGCGTTAGTCTATACCTCTGGTTACGATGGCCTGATCTATTCAATAGGCTTCCTCGTTGGCTGGCCAATTATTCTATTCCTCATCGCTGAACGTTTGAGAAATCTAGGGCGTTACACGTTTGCTGATGTCGCCTCTTATCGATTGAAACAGCGTCCCATTCGTACTTTGTCAGCAATAGGCTCTTTGGTTGTCGTTGCACTATATTTGATCGCTCAAATGGTTGGGGCAGGAAAACTCATTGAGCTGCTATTTGGGTTGAATTATCACATTGCAGTTATTTTGGTCGGTATTTTGATGGTGCTGTATGTGCTGTTTGGTGGAATGCTGGCAACGACATGGGTTCAAATTATCAAGGCAATCCTATTACTGGCAGGAGCAACATTCATGGCGCTGATGGTCATGAAAGCTGTAAATTTCAATTTCAATACTCTGTTTAAAGAAGCTATAGCTGTGCATTCCCGTGGTCAGGCAATCATGAGCCCAGGCGGATTGGTGTCTGATCCTATATCAGCACTCTCTTTAGGACTGGCATTGATGTTTGGCACTGCCGGATTGCCACATATTATCATGCGATTTTTTACCGTTAGTGATGCTAAAGAAGCCCGTAAAAGTGTTTTCTATGCCACAGGGTTTATCGGCTATTTTTATATCCTGACGTTTATCATTGGGTTTGGTGCAATATTATTAGTCAGTCCCAATCCCGCGTTCAAAGATGCAACTGGGGCATTAATTGGTGGAACGAATATGTCCGCTGTTCATCTTGCCGATGCCGTTGGCGGTAACTTCTTCCTTGGTTTCATCTCTGCCGTGGCCTTTGCCACTATTTTAGCTGTTGTGGCAGGGTTAACTTTAGCAGGTGCTTCAGCAGTTTCTCATGATCTCTACGCTAATGTAATTAAGCAAGGTCAAGCCAATGAGCGGGATGAACTGAAAGTTTCTAAGATTACCGTCATTATTCTCGGTTTTGTCGCCATTGGATTGGGTATTCTGTTTGAAAAACAAAATATTGCCTTCATGGTGGGTTTGGCATTCTCAATTGCCGCAAGCTGTAACTTTCCGATTATTTTATTATCGATGTACTGGAACAAGCTGACAACGCGAGGGGCACTCATTGGCGGGTGGTTAGGATTAATTAGTGCGGTTGTATTAATGATCCTTGGGCCTACTATTTGGGTCAACATCCTCGGTCATGAAAAGCCAATTTATCCGTATGAATACCCTGCACTGTTTTCTATGTTTGTAGCATTCATCTGTACATGGTTATTTTCCATCACAGATGGATCACAACAAGGTCAGCAGGAAAGGAAAATGTTTCGCAATCAGTTTATTCGTTCACAGACTGGAATTGGTATCGAGTAGGGGAAGGTACATTAATTTTGTTTAGCCAATCGGAGTAGTAAATTATTTTTCAAAAGTCCTTTTAAAATTCATCAAATGCAAAAAAGCCACCCGGTGGGGTGGCTTCTCTGGCTAAATAGATGTCTGGCAGTGCCCTACTCTCACATGGGGAGACCCCACACTACCATCGGCGCTACGGCGTTTCACTGCTGAGTTCGGCATGGGATCAGGTGGGACCACCGCGCTATGGCCGCCAGACAAATTCTGTGTTCAATCCCGAACAAGCTGCTGTTTTTCATTTGAAACTGCGTCTCTCTCTCACCAAAACACCTTCGGTGTTGTCAGGTTAAGCCTCACGGTTCATTAGTACTGGTTAGCTCAACGTATCGCTACGCTTACACACCCAGCCTATCCACGTCCTCGTCTTGAACGTTCCTTCAGTATCCTCAAGGGACAAGGGAAGACTCATCTCAAGGCAAGTTTCCCGCTTAGATGCTTTCAGCGGTTATCTCTTCCGCACTTAGCTACCGGGCAGTGCCATTGGCATGACAACCCGAACACCAGTGGTGCGTCCACTCCGGTCCTCTCGTACTAGGAGCAGCCCCTTTCAATCTTCCAACGCCCACGGCAGATAGGGACCGAACTGTCTCACGACGTTCTAAACCCAGCTCGCGTACCACTTTAAACGGCGAACAGCCGTACCCTTGGGACCTACTTCAGCCCCAGGATGTGATGAGCCGACATCGAGGTGCCAAACACCGCCGTCGATATGAACTCTTGGGCGGTATCAGCCTGTTATCCCCGGAGTACCTTTTATCCGTTGAGCGATGGCCCTTCCATTCAGAACCACCGGATCACTATGACCTACTTTCGTACCTGCTCGAGCTGTCACTCTCGCAGTCAAGCTAGCTTATGCCATTGCACTAACCTCACGATGTCCGACCGTGATTAGCTAACCTTCGTGCTCCTCCGTTACGCTTTGGGAGGAGACCGCCCCAGTCAAACTACCCACCAGACACTGTCCGCGACCCGGATAACGGGCCTGCGTTAGAACATCAAACATTCAAGGGTGGTATTTCAAGGATGGCTCCGTGCAGACTGGCGTCCACACTTCACAGCCTCCCACCTATCCTACACATCAAGGTTCAAGGTTCAGTGTCAAGCTATAGTAAAGGTTCACGGGGTCTTTCCGTCTTGCCGCGGGTACACTGCATCTTCACAGCGAGTTCAATTTCACTGAGTCTCGGGTGGAGACAGCCTGGCCATCATTACGCCATTCGTGCAGGTCGGAACTTACCCGACAAGGAATTTCGCTACCTTAGGACCGTTATAGTTACGGCCGCCGTTTACTGGGGCTTCGATCAAGAGCTTCGCGTTGCCGCTAACCCCATCAATTAACCTTCCAGCACCGGGCAGGCGTCACACCGTATACGTCCACTTTCGTGTTTGCACAGTGCTGTGTTTTTATTAAACAGTTGCAGCCAGCTGGTATCTGCGACTGGCCTCGGCTCGGGGAGCAAGTCCCGTCACCTGGCGCCAGCGTGCCTTCTCCCGAAGTTACGGCACCATTTTGCCTAGTTCCTTCACCCGAGTTCTCTCAAGCGCCTGAGTATTCTCTACCTGACCACCTGTGTCGGTTTGGGGTACGATTCACTGTTACCTGATGCTTAGAGGCTTTTCCTGGAAGCAGGGCATCAACCACTTCAGCACCGTAGTGCCTCGTTATCACGCCTCAGTGTTCACGGAAGAACGGATTTACCAATTCTTCCCACCTACACGCTTGAACCGGGACAACCGTCGCCCGGCTGGTCTAGCCTTCTCCGTCCCCCCTTCGCAGTAACACCGAGTACGGGAATATTAACCCGTTTCCCATCGACTACGCCTTTCGGCCTCGCCTTAGGGGTCGACTCACCCTGCCCCGATTAACGTTGGACAGGAACCCTTGGTCTTCCGGCGAGCGGGTTTTTCACCCGCTTTATCGTTACTTATGTCAGCATTCGCACTTCTGATACCTCCAGCATGCCTCACAGCACACCTTCGCAGGCTTACAGAACGCTCCCCTACCCAACAACACCTAAGTGTTGCTGCCGCAGCTTCGGTGCATGGTTTAGCCCCGTTACATCTTCCGCGCAGGCCGACTCGACCAGTGAGCTATTACGCTTTCTTTAAATGATGGCTGCTTCTAAGCCAACATCCTGGCTGTCTGAGCCTTCCCACTTCGTTTCCCACTTAACCATGACTTGGGGACCTTAGCTGGCGGTCTGGGTTGTTTCCCTCTTCACGACGGACGTTAGCACCCGCCGTGTGTCTCCCGTGATAACATTCTTCGGTATTCGCAGTTTGCATCGGGTTGGTAAGTCGGGATGACCCCCTAGCCGAAACAGTGCTCTACCCCCGAAGATGAATTCACGAGGCGCTACCTAAATAGCTTTCGGGGAGAACCAGCTATCTCCCGGTTTGATTGGCCTTTCACCCCCAGCCACAAGTCATCCGCTAATTTTTCAACATTAGTCGGTTCGGTCCTCCAGTTAGTGTTACCCAACCTTCAACCTGCCCATGGCTAGATCACCGGGTTTCGGGTCTATACCCTGCAACTTAACGCCCAGTTAAGACTCGGTTTCCCTGCGGCTCCCCTAAACGGTTAACCTTGCTACAGAATATAAGTCGCTGACCCATTATACAAAAGGTACGCAGTCACCCTGATAAATCAAGGCTCCCACTGCTTGTACGTACACGGTTTCAGGTTCTATTTCACTCCCCTCGCCGGGGTTCTTTTCGCCTTTCCCTCACGGTACTGGTTCACTATCGGTCAGTCAGGAGTATTTAGCCTTGGAGGATGGTCCCCCCATGTTCAGACAGGATACCACGTGTCCCGCCCTACTCGTCGAACTCACACCACCAGTGTCTTCAGATACGGGGCTATCACCCTTTACTGCCGGCCTTTCCAGACCGTTCTCCTGACGCTGATGCTGATGTTGGTTCTGGGCTGTTCCCCGTTCGCTCGCCGCTACTGGGGGAATCTCGGTTGATTTCTTTTCCTCGGGGTACTGAGATGTTTCAGTTCCCCCGGTTCGCCTCCGGACCCTATGAATTCAGGCCAGGATAGTGCAACGGATTGCACTGGGTTTCCCCATTCGGGTATCGCCGGTTATTGCGGTTCATATCACCTTACCGGCGCTTATCGCAGATTAGCACGCCCTTCATCGCCTCTGACTGCCTAGGCATCCACCGTGTACGCTTAGTCGCTTAACCTCACAACCCGAAGGTGTCTTCGGGTGTGCGTTTTGAGAGACTCACCAGTCCCGTCCATGACGGCACTGATTGTTTCAAATTTTCAGCTTGTTCCAGATTATTAAAGAGCGTTATTGGTAAACCGACTTTGCAGTCCGTTTACCAATAATTCGGTGACCCTGCCTTTCACACAGTGCCTGAACAGGATGGCGTCCCCTAGGGGATTCGAACCCCTGTTACCGCCGTGAAAGGGCGGTGTCCTAGGCCTCTAGACGAAGGGGACTCAAGTCTTCTTCGCGGGCATTCCTGCTCATTTTCTTTCATCAGACAATCTGTGTGGACACTGCACAATCACTATCATTCAGGTAAGGAGGTGATCCAACCGCAGGTTCCCCTACGGTTACCTTGTTACGACTTCACCCCAGTCATGAATCACAAAGTGGTAAGCGCCCCCCCGAAGGTTAAGCTACCTACTTCTTTTGCAACCCACTCCCATGGTGTGACGGGCGGTGTGTACAAGGCCCGGGAACGTATTCACCGTAGCATTCTGATCTACGATTACTAGCGATTCCGACTTCATGGAGTCGAGTTGCAGACTCCAATCCGGACTACGACAGACTTTATGAGTTCCGCTTGCTCTCGCGAGGTCGCTTCTCTTTGTATCTGCCATTGTAGCACGTGTGTAGCCCTACTCGTAAGGGCCATGATGACTTGACGTCATCCCCACCTTCCTCCGGTTTATCACCGGCAGTCTCCCTTGAGTTCCCACCATCACGTGCTGGCAACAAAGGATAAGGGTTGCGCTCGTTGCGGGACTTAACCCAACATTTCACAACACGAGCTGACGACAGCCATGCAGCACCTGTCTCTCAGGTCCCGAAGGCACTCCGCCATCTCTGGCAGATTCTGAGGATGTCAAGAGTAGGTAAGGTTCTTCGCGTTGCATCGAATTAAACCACATGCTCCACCGCTTGTGCGGGCCCCCGTCAATTCATTTGAGTTTTAACCTTGCGGCCGTACTCCCCAGGCGGTCGATTTAACGCGTTAGCTCCGGAAGCCACGCCTCAAGGGCACAACCTCCAAATCGACATCGTTTACAGCGTGGACTACCAGGGTATCTAATCCTGTTTGCTCCCCACGCTTTCGCACCTGAGCGTCAGTCTTCGTCCAGGGGGCCGCCTTCGCCACCGGTATTCCTCCACATCTCTACGCATTTCACCGCTACACGTGGAATTCTACCCCCCTCTACGAGACTCTAGTCAACCAGTTTTAGATGCCGTTCCCAGGTTGAGCCCGGGGATTTCACATCTAACTTAACTGACCGCCTGCGTGCGCTTTACGCCCAGTAATTCCGATTAACGCTTGCACCCTCCGTATTACCGCGGCTGCTGGCACGGAGTTAGCCGGTGCTTCTTCTGCGGGTAACGTCAATCAACAACGCTGTTTACGCTGTTGCCTTCCTCCCCGCTGAAAGTACTTTACAACCCGAAGGCCTTCTTCATACACGCGGCATGGCTGCATCAGGCTTGCGCCCATTGTGCAATATTCCCCACTGCTGCCTCCCGTAGGAGTCTGGGCCGTGTCTCAGTCCCAGTGTGGCTGGTCATCCTCTCAGACCAGCTAGGGATCGTCGCCTAGGTGAGCCATTACCCCACCTACTAGCTAATCCCATCTGGGTTCATCCGATGGCGTGAGGCCCGAAGGTCCCCCACTTTGCTCCAAAGAGGTTATGCGGTATTAGCCACCGTTTCCAGTGGTTATCCCCCTCCATCGGGCAGATCCCCAGACATTACTCACCCGTCCGCCGCTCGCCGGCGGGGAAGCAAGCTTCCCCCCGCTGCCGCTCGACTTGCATGTGTTAGGCCTGCCGCCAGCGTTCAATCTGAGCCATGATCAAACTCTTCAATTAAAAGTCTGATGCTCAAAGAATTGTTACTGTTAGTTCGTAATGAATTAACTGTTTTAGTCACTCTTTAAGACTTTAAAGTTTTCGGCATCTTGCGATGCTGTCGATACTGTCTTGTGAGTGCCCACACAGATTGTCTGATTAAATTGTTAAAGAGCGGTCCGACCGGAGCAGGGCTCCGTGTCGTGAGGCTGCGTATCTTACGCTTTCCTCGCCGGGTGTCAAGCCTTTATTTTCAGGGCTTTTCTCCCGCTGTCCTCGGCGGCGTGTCTTCGCTCAGCGTCGGTCAGTGGTGGCGCATTATAGGGACTTTTCCGTGCCTGGCAATAGTTTTTTTGAATTTTCTTTCCGTTCGTGTTTTTTTTCAACAAAACTGGCATTTACGCTCTCTTTTCGATCAGATATTGGTGTTATCGACAACAATGGTTAAATCTATACAGTAGTATAATGTGTTAAATAGAAGGAGCATGTGACATCCATGCAGTTAAGAGAACAAAAACAAATGGAAAAAAATACCCAGTAAGTAATCATCGATTATTAAAATATAACAGGATATCTAATGGTCAAATCTGCACGCAGTATGTCGGGACTGCCCTGGATTGCTGCGATAGCTTTTTTTATGCAATCCCTGGATGCAACCATCCTTAATACCGCATTGCCGGCAATTGCTAAAAGTCTTAATCATCATCCTCTGGCAATGCAGCCAGCCATTGTTAGTTATACCTTAACGGTGGCAATGTTAATCCCGGTCAGTGGTTGGTTGGCTGATAGATTCGGCACACAACGGATATTCATTTATGCCGTTTCCCTTTTTTCTTTAGGTTCACTCGCCTGTGCGTTATCCAGCAGTTTCTCTTTTTTGGTAGCTGCCCGCGTCATTCAAGGGATCGGTGGTGCCATGATGATGCCTGTTGCCCGTTTGGCATTACTGCGGGCATATCCTCGCAGCGAATTGTTGCCCGTTTTGAATTTTGTGACTATGCCAGGTTTGCTTGGCCCAATTTTAGGCCCCATGCTCGGCGGACTGTTAGTAACTTATGCAACTTGGCATTGGATCTTCATCATCAATATTCCTATCGGCCTACTGGGTATTATTTATGCCAAAAAGCACATGCCCAACTTTACCATGCCTAAATGCTTCTTTGATTTTCTGGGATTCATGCTATTTAGTGTAGGACTGGTGATGCTTTCGGTCAGCTTTGATTTATTTGGTAATAATACTCTACCTAACTATGTTCCCGTTGCGGTTATGGCGGGTAGTATCATTATGCTGTCAGGATATATTTTTCATGCAAAAAGGCACCCAAATCCACTCATCGACCTCCAGTTGTTCCAAACACGTACCTTTTCAGTTGGTATCACCAGCAATATTGCCACTCGCTTAAGTACAGGATCCCTCTCATTTCTTATTCCGTTAATGCTACAAGTGGGTTTTGGTTATTCGGCGGTTATTGCCGGGATAATGATGGCACCAAACGCCATTGGCGCAATTCTCGCTAAATCTTTTGTCACCAAATTACTGACTCAATTTGGATATCGAAACACGCTCATTTGGGTTACGGTGATCATTGGTGTGATGATTGCACAGTTTTCACTACAGACACCGGAGATATCACTCGTCTTTTTGATCATTCCTCTATTTGTTTTAGGAATGGCAATGTCCACGCAATTTACATCAATGAATACCATTACCCTTGGTGATTTGAATAATAACAATGCCAGTGCGGGCAATAGCCTATTGGCGGTTACTCAACAGTTATCTATCAGTTTAGGAGTAACAGTCAGTGCTGCAATCCTTCGGTTTTACGAATCAGCGGAATACGGTTCAACAGTGGATCACTTCCACTATACCTTTATTACGATAGGCGTGATTACTCTAGCCTCTTCTTTTGTTTTCCTGTTATTGAAGAAAGAAGATGGCCGGAATTTGATCAAAAAGTAATGCTTTCAGCGTCTGGCTACAGAATTCCGCTCAATCAGTTTTGGCTTCAAAATTAATTGTTTTGGCTCACTTTCCGGATTGCCCATTCTATAGAGCAGAGTATCAATAGCCAGCTTACCCAATTCATCTTTGGGTTGATGAATGGTGGTCAGTGGTGGGGTCATGTAAGGCGCCATCGAAATGTCATCATATCCAATCACGGAGATATCATCGGGAACAGAAAAACCCGCTCTATGTAAGGCTTGATAAGCCCCAATAGCCATGGCGTCATTTCCTGCAAATACCGCCTCAGGAGGTTTAGATAATTGGAGTAGCTGTTCCATTGATGACAATCCACCAGCAAATTCAAAATCACTGTGGATTTCATATCCTTCCGGGATCTCTAACTGGGCATCTTTCATTGCTTTTCGATATCCAGCCAGACGCTGACGGGCTGGCGTCTTATCCTGTGGGCCAGCGATACAGGCTATTTTACGAAAACCTCGGCTAATCAGATAACTTGTGGCTAATTCGCCCCCCAATAGAGAGTTATCTTTGATGACATCACTGGATACATAAAAAGGCGACCAATCCATTGTTACCATCGGTATAAGTGGATATCGGAGCAGAAAGTCATTGGGTAGAATCGCATTTTCAGAACACATGATTAACAATCCATCAACACGTTTTTGCAACAGTGTTTCCATACTGCGGATCAACCGCGTCACGTCACCTTCGGTATTACACAGAATTAAGCTGTATCCACGCTCGTAACAATTCCGTTCAACTCCCCTGACAATTTCAGCATAAAACGGGTTATTACTGGTTGTGACCAGCATACCGATGGTTTTGGTTTTCTTGATTTTCAGACTTCTGGCCAAAGCGGAAGGCGCATAGTTCAACTCATCAATAGCCGCATTGACTTTCTTTTTCACTCTCTCACTGACATAACGGTTATCGTTAATTACATAAGAGACCGTTGATGTAGATACACCCGCAAGACGGGCAACGTCCTTCATAGTAGCCACGGTTAGTCCTGTTCAGCCAGAAATGCATCAATCTCACGTCGCCACGGAACAGCTGGCTGCGCTCCCTGACGTGTCACAGCAATAGCTGCCGCAGCATGGGCAAAACGAATTGCCGATACGATTCCTTTCCCCTCCAATAATCCCGTTACCAGTGCGCCATTAAATGTATCGCCCGCCGCAATCGTATCGATTGCCTTAACTTTAAATCCAGGAACAATTTTACCTTGCTTACCATTTTCACTCAGCCATACGCCACGGCTGCCCAATGTGATAATAACGATTTCAATACCTTTTTTATGCAAGTCCTGAGCGGCTTTTTCTGCTCCTACATTATCTTTTACAGCGATCCCAGTTAAGTATTCCGCTTCTGTTTCATTAGGAGTGATAATATCGACCAAAGAAAGCAATTGTTCAGAGAGTTTCTGTGCTGGCGCAGGGTTCAAGATAACTTTAGTGTTATGTTTTCTGGCCGTTTCAGCGGCCAGCTGTACAGTTTCCAACGGTGTTTCGAGCTGTAACAACAACACATCAGCCTCTTTGACCACCTGCTCATGATGGTGGAAATATTCAGATGTGAGTGCGCCATTCGCTCCTGCGCTAATGCCAATGACGTTTTCCCCTTGCTGATTCACAAAAATCAGTGCTACACCCGTTGTTTCACCTTCAATAACTCCGATTGCCGAGGTATTGATATTATCTTTCACCAATTGTTGACGGACACGCTCGCCAATATCATCTTGGCCAACACAAGCAATAAATGTAATGTCAGCACCACAGCGACCTGCAGCAACCGCCTGATTAGCTCCCTTTCCCCCAAATGCAACCTGATACTGTTTTCCCATCACGGTTTCCCCAGGCTGAGGAAAAGATTCGAGGTTCAAGATGTGATCTGCATTAATGCTGCCCATCACGGCAAGTTTTGCCATACTCATTACATTTATTCCTGTTCAGTGATGATGCAGCCATCAAAACTGATGGCTGCATGGTAATACTGATTATTTTTTGATAACTAATTCCAATTCAACCGGGATAGTAGCGTCAACTTTTTCACCTTTCAGCACCTTGTCCGCTGTCTGGACGCCAATGATGCCAATCTGATCAGGTCGCTGTGCAATCGTTGCACTTAATTTACCGCTCCGTACCGCCTTGACACCATCGTCAGTTCCGTCAAATCCGACAACCAGCACATCCTTTTTATTGGCTGTCTGCAACGCGCGCAGCGCACCGAGTGCCATTTCATCATTTTGGGCAAAAACGGCTTGTACTGATGGATGGGCTGTCAGCAGGTTCTGCATGACATTCAGCCCTTTTGTGCGGTCAAAGTCAGCAGGCTGGCTGGCTAGCATATTGAATTGATGGCTTTTGGCGGCCTGAGAAAAACCTTCACTACGTTCACGTGCACCAGAAGTACCAGAGATACCTTCCAATTGAATGATTTTGGCATTGTTACCCAATTTTTCAGCGATAAAATCACCGGCCATTTTGCCTCCCAAACGATTGTCAGAAGCAATATGGCTGACAACGTTTCCTTTATTCGCCGCACGGTCAAGGGTGATAACCGGAATATTCGCCTTGTTTGCCATGATGACCGCATTACCAACGGCGTCTGAATCTGTTGGGTTAATCAGCATCAATTTCGTACCACGAACAGTCAAATCCTGTACGTTAGCCAACTCTTTTGCCGGATTATCCTGAGAATCAAGCACTATCAGGTTATATCCGAGTTTATCAGCCTCTTTCTGTGCGCTGTCTTTCATCGTGACAAAGAAGGGGTTGTTCAATGTTGAAATAACCAATGCAATGCTATCCTTCGCCAATGCATTGGCACTCATGGTTGCACTCAAAACTACGGCGGATAGAATGGTTGCCAGCTTATTCATTTTCATGCTGTTTTTTCCTGTAGGGTGAGGTTATTTACTACTTTTGTTATCAACCAAGACCGCCAGTAAAATCACAACTGCCTTGACGATCATCTGGTAGTTGGAAGAAATACCTAATAAGTTCAATCCATTGTTCAAAAAGCCTAAAATCAGCGCACCAATCAGCGTACCGACAATCCGCCCTTTCCCGCCAGCCAGACTGGTTCCCCCCAGCACCACGGCTGCAATAGCATCCAGCTCATAACCACTTCCGGCCATAGGTTGGGCAGAAGATAGCCGGGCTACTTCGATAATACTGGCCAGCGCTGCCAATAGACCACATAGGGAATAAACGATTATTTTTATTTTATCAACGTTAATACCTGATAAACGTGTTGCAGATTCATTTCCGCCTAAAGCGTAGATGTAACGGCCAAGGCGAGTGTGATGGAGAATGTACCAGGCAGTAGCAAAAACCAGCAGCATGATCCAGACTGGTGCTGGCACTCCTAATGGACGGCCAATACCAAACCAGCCAAACAGATCGGCATTATCACTGAATCCGGTATTGATGGGACTGCCATCGGTATAAACACGGGTAACACCACGCAATAACAGCATCATCACTAATGTAGCGATAAACGCCTGGACTTTACCCTTAGCAACAATAACACCAGTACATGCGCCAATCGCTGCCCCCAATGCCAGTGCCGCAGCAACTGCCACCAGTGCGTTGACATCCGTACCGACCATAGATGCCGCCACCGCTCCCGTCAGTGCCAATAGAGATCCGACGGATAAATCAATGCCCGAAGTCAGGATCACCAACGTCATTCCCACCGCCATGATAGCGTTAACAGAAGTTTGCTGGAGGATATTAAACAGGTTATTCAGTGTGAAAAAATTGGGGCTGAAGAAGGAAACGACAACAATCAGAATCAATAGTGCAATCAGTGACTTCTGCTCCATCAACCAGGCTTTCGTGAGCCAATATCTGGAGGTTGCTGCTGTGTTAAAATTCATATCTCTTATCCTTGATCATTACCTTTCAACTGCACCGTATTGTTTGCCGACAGCAGCGACCATCAGCGCTTCCTGAGAGGCATTATCCGCACTGAACTCACCACTTATGCCACCTTCATGCATCACCAGAATACGATCACTCATTCCCATGACTTCCGGCATCTCAGACGAGACCAAAATAATGCTCAAACCTTCTTTTTTGAACTGATTGATCAACTGATAGATCTCTTTCTTCGCACCGACATCCACTCCTCGGGTTGGCTCAACCAGAATCAATACCTTCGGGCGAGTCATCAGACCACGAGCAATCGCCACTTTTTGCTGGTTACCGCCAGAAAGCAAGCCAATCGATTGTTCCATTGAGGGAGTTTTGATATTGAATAATTTGATGAAGTCAGTTACGGTTTTTTGTTCTGCGGAATGATTCAAACGATAGGGTTTTTGACTGAAATAACGTAACGCTGTGAGGGACATATTTTCTTTGACCGACATTCCCAACACCAAGCCATCACGTTTACGATCTTCCGAAATATAGACAATGCCGTTAGCCAGCCCATCCTGTGGGTTGCGAATAGTCAGAGATTTTCCATCCAGCAAGATCCTGCCTTTGGTTTTCGGCAATGCTCCGTAGATCATCTTCATCAATTCAGTACGACCAGCTCCCATTAAACCGGATATTCCCAGAATCTCGCCACCAAACAGAGAGAAGCTGACATTTTTGATCCCTGATCCAGACAGATTTTCAATCTCCAGTCGTTTTCCCCCACGCGGAAGATCCAGACGCGGGTATTGATCTTCCAGCTTGCGTCCCACCATCATTTCGATCAACGTATCTTCTTGTAGAGCAGCAACCGGCTGTTCACCAATAAATTGCCCATCACGAAATACCGTCACGTCATCACAAATTTCAAAGATTTCTTTCAGGCGATGGGAAATGTAGACAATGCCGCAATCTTGAGCTTTCAGCTCCCGTATAACATGAAACAGCGATTCAGTTTCGGTATCGGTCAAGGCATCCGTTGGCTCATCCATTATAATGACTTTGGATTGGAAACTCAGCACCTTGGCAATTTCCACCATTTGCTGATCGCCAATGGACAATTCAGAAACCAGTCGACGGCTGCTATAACGAATATTCAAACGCTTCAGCAGATTATCGGCCTCTTCATACATTTTTTGCCAATTGATGATACCCAGTTTATTGACGAACTCACGTCCAAGAAAAATATTTTCTGCGATCGTCAGTTGGGGGATAAGATTTAATTCTTGATGAATAATGCCAATCCCAGCTTCTTGGGAAGATTTAGGGTCGGAGAAAACCACATTTTTCCCAAGATAATGAATTGAACCGGCATCTTTGGTATAGATGCCGGTCAAGACTTTCATCATCGTGGACTTACCGGCACCATTTTCGCCAACCAGCGCCATAACTTTTCCGGGATAAACGCGAAGGGCCGCACCCGACAACGCCTTTACCCCAGGGAAAGCCTTATCAATCTCT
Source organism: Xenorhabdus bovienii SS-2004 (assembly GCF_000027225.1). NCBI lineage: Bacteria > Pseudomonadati > Pseudomonadota > Gammaproteobacteria > Enterobacterales > Morganellaceae > Xenorhabdus > Xenorhabdus bovienii. The sequence goes on along the minus strand of NC_013892.1, from coordinate 42,549 downwards.
TTTAACTCCAGCAATGGCTCCATCATACCCTCAGAAAGTTACGCCTGAACAAAGGAGGATATTGGCATAAGGAGAACATTCCCCAGTACGGATAATCGCTTTGCTCTTTTCTGTCTTCTCTTTCAGAATGTTATGATTCACATACTCTATCGCGATTGCATTTCCCTGTTTTGTTTCGAGTTCAGCAATGCGCTTGATGATTTGTTCATGTATCTGAGGGTTGTGATCAATCATCTCCGTAGCCAAAATGGCCGCTTCAACCTGCACTTCCTGCACAACCACATCAAACACAGACATCAAATCGGGTATTCCCTGGGTTAACGCTAAATCAATTCGCTGAGTGGACAACGGGATAGGTAGCCCCGCATCACTGATCGTGATCTGATCAGTGTGGCCCAAACGAGAAATAACGGCAGAAATATCAGAATGCAATAAAACGCCTTTTTTCATTTTTTATTAACTCCCTAGCGAAAGCGAAACGTTTCGCTAAACCGCCATCATATAAATCCCTATATCAAAGACAACATGCTTGATATGAAAATGTGATCATGATTAAAACGTTTAATAAACAGGGTAATAAATAAAAAAGTATAACTTATTGAATAAGTTATACTGAATCGATTTTTCAAACACACTACTGGGAATCAATAAATAATCACCAAAATCTTTGCATAGATTGAATTTTATCTATAAATAAATGAAGGTAACTATTCGAACCATGGTGTAAATAAGATGCAATTGGTCGAGAAAATATCCCAGTTAAGTCAGTACCTAGAAATCGGATTATATGAAAGACGGCAAACCATCCGTCTCTGTCTTCTGGCCGCCTTATGTGGAGAGAGTGTTTTTCTCCTGGGACCACCGGGGATCGCGAAGAGCCTGATCGCACGCCGGTTAAAATTTTCGTTTCAAAATGCTCACGCTTTTGAGTACTTGATGACACGCTTTTCCACACCAGAAGAGATCTTCGGCCCACTTTCCATTCAAGCACTCAAAGATGAAGGCCGTTATCAGCGCCTGACAGAAGGCTATTTGCCAGAAGCGGAAATTGTTTTTCTGGATGAAATCTGGAAAGCAGGCCCCGCTATTTTGAATACTCTGCTGACCGCAATTAATGAAAAGAAATTTAGAAATGGCAACCAAGAAGAAAACCTGCCGATGCGGTTACTGGTCACGGCATCCAACGAGCTGCCCGATGCTGATAGCAGCCTGGAAGCCCTCTACGATCGTATGTTGATCCGAATCTGGCTGAACAATATTCAGGAAAAGAAGAATTTTCGTGCCTTACTGACTGATCGAAACAATGAAAATGACAATCCTGTACCTACCCATTTCCAAATCACAGATGAGGAATTTCATCAATGGCAATGTAAGATTAAACACGTCTCCCTGCCAGACTACATTTTCGAGCTGATTTATCAGCTACGCCAGCTACTGAATGCCTCTGAAAATCTCCCTCACGTTTCAGATCGCCGCTGGAAAAAAGCCATCCGCTTATTGCAGGCCAGTGCATTCTTCAGTGGGAAAAATGCCATATCTCCGTTAGATTTGGTGCTATTGAAAGACTGCCTGTGGCACGACCTGAATGCCTTAAAGCTTCTGCCGCAATTCCTTCATGATTTGCTGACAGAACAAGCCTATCAACAGAGTTTCCTGCTACAGAAAATGGATGGAGTATACCAACAATGGATACAAACCAGCCGAGATGAAACTCACCTCCATCCCTTACAATTAACCACGAATTCATCACTTTTCGGCCGCAAGATCCACTACTCACTTCCCAAGACTATCAATGATGAAAAACTGATTCTATTTCTGTATCCCGCATTACATCTGCATGATATTGAAGTTAATTTCATTGAAATAGATAGTAAAGTACTGGAAAACGTGCTCAAAAATAGCAATGGAGAATTGCTTGCTCGCTTAAATGGCATTGGTTTTCCACTGAAAATTTCGGCCGAGATCAACGAAAAACATCAATTGGAAGTGCTGGATATGAGCCGTAACAGAGCCATTCTCTGCCAAGCGGAAGCAAAGCAACTAACAACAGAAAAAACAAATAACGAGTGGAATGAAAAGCTGATATCTATTAGTGATGCCATCCAGCATCAGCGCCAATTGTTCGGTCAGCATCAACCTTGTTTATTTATTGAAGAACATTGGATTGCCAACATTGAACAAAGTTTTCTGCAATTGATCGAAAAGTTGAAACAATTGAGATCAAAAATGAGGTAATGACATGTTAACTCTGACAACGCTCGATCTTTTACTCTCGATCAATGAAGGTGAACTGATCGAGGAGATCATTTTAGCACTGTTAAGTGCCCCTCAATTGACCATTTTTTTTGAAAAATACCCTAGGTTCAAGCGCGCATTATTGAAAGATGTACCTGCATGGCAGCAAACACTACAACAAAGAATAAAAGATACACTCATTCCTGCCTCCCTAGCTGAAGAATTTCAGTTATACCAGCAATTACTAACAGCGAATACGACAAAATTTTATCAACAACTCCCTGATCTCGCAGATAAGCTTGAACAGATCAAATCTCCTTTTACCCATGACGCCCACACATTGCGAGAAGCGTTATCTGAACACACTCACGCAGGACAAATCCTGTTTATTCAACACTGGCGTACCAGCCTGATCCTACAAGTAACAACCTTTCACAAGCAATTGCTGGAACAGGAAAAAGAACAATTATTGGCAGAGATCCAAAAGCGATTAGATCTCAGTGGCAATCTCGATCCGATATTCGATGAAAATGATCGCGCCGCAGGGCGATTATGGGACATGAGCAAAGGCCGACTTCACCTGACGTCGCACAATACCGCATTATTCACCCAATATGCTCAATTTCTCAAACAGCAGCCTGAACTGGAAAAACTGGCACAATTACTCGGCCGCAGCCAAGCGGCTAAATCAATTCCTGAAGATAGCAACACCCTTGAACCATTCACCCAAATAGAGCGAATACCAGATACCGTGCCAGAGCAAGTCAGCGGTATCCAACAAGGTGACGATATCCAGAGACTTTTACCCACAGAACTGGCCATGCTGGGAATTGAAGAGCTGGAGTACGAATTTTATCGGCGGTTGGTAGATAAAAAATTACTGATCTACCGGCTACAAGGGGACAACTGGCAGCCAAGAAACATATTGAAGCCGATGACTCACCATGATCATGCAGAACAGCCCCGAGGACCATTTATTGTGTGCGTGGATACTTCCGGATCAATGGGCGGGTTCAATGAGCATTGTGCAAAGGCATTTTGTCTGGCACTGATGCGTATTGCTCTGGCAGATAATCGTCACTGTCACATCATATTATTTTCCACAGAACTCATTCACTATGACTTAACATCACAAGATGGGCTAACACAGGCGGTACATTTTTTGGGGCAAACTTTCAAAGGAGGAACCGATCTGGCATTCTGCCTGAATGCCATCATTGAGAAAATGCAAGAAAGTATCTGGAAAGATGCCGACGCTGTTGTTATTTCAGATTTCATTGCCCAGCGGTTACCAGACGTTCTAATCCATCAGATACAAAACCTGCAACAACGCCAACAACACCGCTTCCATGCAGTTTCCCTGTCCCATTATGGAAAGCCCGGTATCATGCAGATATTCGATCATATCTGGCACTTTGATACCGGAGTTACAAGCCGTTTACTGCGAAGATGGCGACACTGAGTCACTACTCTCAGATCCCTTCGCAGTCAATCCTTACAGTACACCTTCAACAGATTCGATAATTTCGGGTGACCAGACACCACACTGAACCTGACCAATATGCGCCATTTGCAGCAGCAGCATCACCAAACGTGATTGACCAATGCCTCCACCGATGGATTGTGGCATATCTCCTTTGACCAAGGCCTGATGCCAGTCATATTGCAGTCGATCTTCATCACAAGTTAGCTCGAGCTGACGTTGCAGTGCTTCTGCATCAACACGGATACCCATTGACGAAATTTCAAAAGCATCTTGCAATACGGGGTTCCAGACAATAATGTCACCGTTCAGGCCGAAGAGGCCATCGCTGTTTGGCGTTGTCCAGTCGTCATAATCCGGTGCACGAACATCATGTGCCTGACCATCAGACAACTTACCGCCAATTCCCATCAAGAAAATCGCACCAAACTCTTTGGCGGCCTCACGCTCACGACTTTTAGCATCCAGATCAGGGTAACGTTTCAGAAGCTCTTCACTGTGAAGAAAGTGAATTTGATCTGGCAGGAACGGTGCCAGACCAAATTCCTTACTTACTGCTTTTTGTGTTTCTTTTATCGCTTCGTAGATTTTACCTACTGTCTGTTTTAAATAACCGAGTGAGCGGTGACCTTCACCCATCACTTTTTCCCAATCCCACTGATCAACAAAGACAGAGTGGATAGGAGTCAGGCGATCCTCATCAGGACGCAGAGCCTTCATGTGGGTATACAATCCTTGTTCAGCTTGAAAACCAAAGCGACCTAATGTCTTGCGCTTCCATTTAGCTAGAGAATGAACCACCTCAAACGTTGCATCTGGCAATGTTTTAACTTTTACCTGTACCGCTTTTTCATGGCCAGACAAGTTGTCCTGAGTACCATCACCAAGACGGCTCAGAATGGGTCCCTGAACTTCGATTAAACCGAGTTGCTTCTCTAGCAGACGGGAAAAGTATGATTTCACAAAACTAATCTGCTGCTGTTTTTCAATAAAGGATGTTTTCATGGCGCTGCTCTCAAAATTTTTAGTGACCCTATGTCCTGTTGATATAGATTAAGCAACAGAATGAGGTATAAATTCAATATCTGATAATAAAAATATCGAGTAATATTTATAAACAATAATTTTTACACCATAAAACTGAATATTATTCAAAAATAGGGGTTGAAAATGGCAGAAATTTATCAGATCGATAATTTAGACCGTGACATTCTTCACGCTTTAATGGATAACGCACGGACACCTTATGCAGAATTAGCCAAAAAATTCGCTGTCAGCCCGGGTACAATTCACGTTCGTGTGGAAAAAATGAAGCAGGCAGGGATCATTACAGGTACTCGTGTTGATATCAGTGCCAAACAACTGGGGTTTGATGTGTGTTGCTTTATCGGCATCATTTTAAAAAGCGCCAAAGACTATCCGGCCGCATTGAAAAAACTCGACATGCTTGATGAAGTGGTTGAAGTCTATTACACCACAGGGCATTACAGCATTTTCACTAAAGTTATGTGCCGCTCCATCGAATCGCTTCAAGATGTACTTATCAACAAGATCCAGACAATCGATGAAATACAGTCAACAGAAACCCTGATCTCCCTGCAAAACCCAATCATAAGAACAATCAAGCCTTGAAACAGGAAATGGTTTATAACCATATTATCCACAGGTAGATCCCAGTAGACTCACAGCGTACAATAGCCGTTCTTTAATTTAACAGGGATCATAATGAGCACAATAACCTTAATCAGCGGCAGCACAATGGGAAGTTCTGAATATGTTGCCGAACATATGGCGGAGATCTTAGAAAATCACGGGTTTTCAACTGAGGTCCTTCATGGTCCTTCATTAGATGATCTGCGCCTTGGTGGGCTATGGCTTGTGGTCACATCAACGCATGGAGCAGGGGACTTACCCGAAAATCTTCAGCCTCTGGCAGACACGATCGCACAACAACAGCCAGATCTAAGTAACGTGACATTTGGAGCGGTCGGTATTGGCAGTTCAGAATATGACATATTCTGTGGTGCAATCAAATCATTTGAGCACCTATTGAAAGATCGCGGAGCAAAAAGGATCGGGGATCGATTGGAAATAGACATCCAGAAGTATGAAATCCCCGAGGATCCCGCTGAAGATTGGGTTAAAGAATGGGCAAAGTTACTCTGATCCGATTAAAAATATAACGATCAATTGTGGATAACTTATCTGAAAAGCAGGGGTTAACCCGTAGTTATCCATTTAATAACCGAGTTTCAATTTAGCTTCTGTGTATAACTACTGATTTAGATCCCAGCTTATACTGACTTGGATCACGGATCATTCACAGTAAATGATCCTTTACAGCATCATGATCTTTCTATGGAAAAATCACTTATCCACAGATGATCGCGATCCTAATAACAGATCTAATAAAAAGATCTTTAAATAAAAAGATCTTCTTTTAATTAGCAACGATCAAACTTATTTGGTCTAATGTCCAAACTTGAGTAGAATCCTCTCCCTAATGCAGATCAAGCATTCTCACAACTGAAGGTTCGCACATGTTTTATCCAGAACACTTTGACGTCATCATTATCGGCGGTGGTCACGCCGGTACCGAAGCAGCAATGGCTGCCGCACGTATGGGACGTCAAACCTTATTACTGACTCACAATATTGATACTTTGGGCCAGATGTCATGTAATCCAGCCATTGGTGGAATCGGTAAAGGGCATCTGGTAAAAGAGATCGATGCACTTGGTGGCCTAATGGCTCAAGCAACCGATCAGGCCGGTATTCAATTCAGAACACTGAATGCCAGCAAAGGTCCAGCAGTTCGGGCAACACGAGCACAGGCAGATCGAGTACTGTACCGACAGGCTGTAAGAACCGCATTGGAAAACCAATCTAATTTGATGATCTTCCAACAGTCGGTTGAAGATCTCATCGTTGAAAACAACACCATAACAGGCGTTGTTACACGTATGGGGTTAAAATTTAAAGCAAAATCAGTTGTACTAACTGTTGGCACCTTTCTTGATGGAAAAATTCACATTGGGCTGGAAAACTACAGTGGTGGACGTGCCGGAGATCCTCCTGCGATCGCATTATCCCATCGCCTGCGTGAATTGCCTTTACGAGTAGCTCGCCTGAAAACGGGAACACCTCCCCGCATTGATGCACGAACCATTGATTTCAGCCAGCTTGAGCAACAGTTGGGTGATAACCCGACACCCGTATTCTCATTCATGGGCAACGTAGATCAACACCCACGACAGATCCCTTGCTATATCACACATACCAATGAAAAAACCCATGAAGTGATCCGTAATAATTTGGATCGTAGCCCGATGTATGCGGGGATCATCGAAGGGATCGGACCACGTTACTGCCCTTCCATCGAAGACAAAGTCATGCGTTTTGCGGATCGCAACGCTCATCAAATCTTCCTTGAACCAGAAGGCCTCACCAGTAACGAAATCTATCCGAACGGTATTTCAACCAGCCTGCCATTTGACGTGCAGATGCAGATCGTTCACTCCATGAAGGGTATGGAAAACGCCCGTATCGTTCGTCCTGGTTATGCGATCGAATACGACTTTTTTGATCCACGTGATTTAAAACAGACACTGGAAAGCAAATTTATCAATGGTCTGTTCTTTGCTGGTCAAATCAACGGCACTACAGGATACGAAGAAGCAGCAGCACAAGGATTGCTGGCAGGTTTAAATGCCGCACGTTATGCCGCAGATGAAAACGGCTGGTTCCCTCGCCGTGATCAAGCCTATATCGGCGTATTGGTTGATGACTTATGCACATTGGGTACAAAAGAGCCTTACCGCATGTTTACGTCGCGCGCAGAATATCGCTTGATGTTACGTGAAGACAATGCTGATCTCCGTTTAACAGAAAAAGGCCGGGAATTGGGCTTGGTTGATGATCAACGTTGGGAGCACTATTGCCGCAAAGTTGAGATGATTGAACAGGAACGCCAGCGCTTACGAAATATCTGGGTACACCCGCATTCCGATAGCTTGGATGAAATCAACCAAATGCTGAAAGCACCACTGTCAAAAGAAGCCAATGGTGAGGATTTACTGCGTCGCCCTGAAATGAATTATGAACTGCTGACATCACTGCCACGTTTTACTCCGGGGCTGACAGAACCTCAAGCAGCAGATCAAGTTGAAATTCAAGTGAAGTACGAAGGCTATATCGCCCGTCAGCAAGAAGAGATCGAAAAACAATTACGTAATGAAAATGCCGCCTTGCCACTCGATCTGGATTACAAACAAGTCAACGGACTTTCCAATGAAGTTATTGCAAAACTGAATGACCATAAACCAAGTTCAATTGGTCAGGCCTCGCGTATTTCTGGTATTACTCCAGCAGCCATTTCCATTTTGCTGGTATGGTTGAAAAAACAAGGTTTATTACGTCGTAGCGCCTAAGAGGACGAAGTTTTGCTTAACAAACTGGAATCGCTGCTGGTGAAAACAGACATTGTGTTATCGCTAGAACAAAAACAACAGCTTATCGCTTACGTTGATATGCTTAACAAATGGAACAAGGCTTATAACCTGACATCTGTTCGTGATCCCGAACAAATGCTGGTTCGGCATATCATGGACAGCATAGTCGTTAATCCTTTTCTTCACGGAACGCGATTTATTGATGTGGGAACAGGGCCTGGTTTGCCGGGCATCCCGTTGGCAATTGTACGGCCAGATTCTCATTTCACTCTGCTGGACAGTTTAGGAAAACGAGTTCGCTTCTTACGTCAAGTTCAGCATGAATTGGGTTTGAAAAACATTGATCCTGTGCAGAGTCGGGTTGAAGAATTTATCCCTGAACCCCCTTTTGATGGGGTGATCAGCCGTGCATTCGCTTCGCTGCAAGACATGCTGTCATGGTGTCGTCATCTTCCTAAACCAGCAGAAGGCCGCTTTTATGCCCTGAAAGGCGTGCTGCCGGAAAATGAGTTGACCCAACTGCCTTCAGGAGTAACGCTTGATACGGTGGTTTCTCTGCAGGTTCCTGAGTTGGGTGGGGAGCGTCATTTGGTCGTACTTAAGTCAAACTAACTTTGCTGTTTGTCAATAAAAACCTAAATAATTAGTGACGTTAACCACATTTATAATGTTACTGACGTTACTAATTATTACTTTTGGCTGTTTTAACTTTATTTACTGCCAGATCACATAAAAATAACCTTCATTTTATTTTGGTATAAACTTTCTTTTTGAAAAAGGTTATCAATTTCCTTTATAAATAAATTTTAGAGAAAGATAACAAAATAAACATTTAACATTTTTTGGTGATATATTAGATAAATCTTTATGACTGTAATATTAATTAGTTGATTTTAATTGAAAAAAATAAATGATTTTTATCACAGATTTAATGATAAATATAACTAATGATTCTGGTTAAATGTGATATACATCACGTTTAATTTTTCAGTCATACCATTGATCGTTGCAGAATATTAAATGGTATTTGTGAGCAATCTACCATCAAAGTTAGAAATTTAAATAATTATTCACTTTTTCGCTACTTATGGATTGAATTCATTTTGGCTGCCCGTATAATTTGCACGTTTTTGTCACTTGACACTCTTAAACAAAGACAGTTTTATACAGCATTCAGCAAAGCCTGATATGTGATGGTGTACTTCGGGAGAAAACAAAAGTCATGTCTGTATCCCTTTACAGCGGTAGAATTGCACTGAAACTGTTACTTTTGCAGTTAATGACTTTTATTATTCTCAGTGTGGCTTTTTGTACCAGAAGTATCGAATGGGGCGCTTCTGCTTTTGCCGGTGGGCTGGCGTGCTGGCTGCCAAATGCCATTTTTATGCTGCTAACTCGCTTCCAAAAAGCAAAAGAAGAAGATGTACCAGTACGCATTGCATGGTTCTTCGCTATTGGCGAAGTGGCTAAAGTTGTCATTACGATAGCTGTGCTGATAGTTGCCTTGGGAGTGTTTAAGGCGGCATTTGCACCACTTGGTGTAGCCTATTTAGCGGTGCTGATTGTGCAGATCATCGCACCTGCCGTAATGAACGGTTAGCATTTTTAACAATAAAAGGGTAAAAAGCATCATGTCTGCATCAGGAGAAGTTTTAACTTCGCAGGAGTACATAAGTCATCACCTGAAGCACCTTCAGTTAGACTTGCGTACCTTTGAGTTGGTCAATCCCCACGCTAGTGGTTATGAGACGACGTTCTGGACGTTGAACATTGACTCGCTTTTTTTCTCCGTCATATTAGGAATATTGTTTCTGTTTGTATTCCGGAGAGTTGCGGTTCGCGCTACCGATGGCGTACCGGGTAAGCTCCAGACTGCGGTAGAAATGGTTTTCGGTTTCGTTGATAACACTGTTCGTGATATGTATCACGGTAAGAGCAAAGTGATAGCTCCCCTGGCTTTGACTGTGTTCGTCTGGGTGTTATTAATGAACGCATTGGACTTGCTGCCAATCGATTTAATTCCTTTGATCGGTGAACGCTATTTCGGCCTGCCTGCTCTGCGTATTGTTCCAACAGCAGATGTCAGTGTCACTCTGTCGATGGCGCTCGGTGTCTTTGTTCTCATCCTGTTCTATAGCATTAAGATGAAAGGAATTCGTGGTTTTGCGAAGGAGCTGACATTACAGCCTTTCAATCACCCACTGTTTATTCCAATTAACTTAATTCTGGAAGGGGTCAGCTTACTATCTAAACCTATATCACTCGCTCTGCGACTGTTTGGTAATATGTATGCTGGCGAATTGATCTTTATTCTTATTACGGCTCTTTTACCGTTTTGGTCACAGTGGTTACTCAGCCTGCCATGGGCGATTTTCCACATACTGATTATCACGTTACAAGCCTTTATCTTCATGGTTCTGACGGTTGTTTATCTATCGATGGCATCTGAAGAACATTAATTTCTATCAATCAATAATCGTGTTTTAACTGAAACAAACTGGAGACTGTCATGGAAAACCTGAATATGGATCTGCTGTACATGGCTGCCGCTATTCTGATGGGTCTGGCTGCTATTGGTGCTGCGATCGGTATCGGCATCCTCGGAGGTAAATTTTTGGAAGGCGCTGCTCGTCAGCCTGATCTGATTCCTCTGCTGCGTACACAGTTCTTTATCGTTATGGGTCTGGTTGACGCCATCCCTATGATCGCTGTGGGCCTGGGCTTATTTATGATGTTCGCTGTCGGCGGTCAGTAAGTAGCAGAACTTAAGATTAAGCCAATTCATTAATTGAAATAGAGGTATTGTGCTTTGAATATTAACGCAACAATCCTCGGCCAGGCCATCGCGTTTGTCCTGTTTGTTTTGTTCTGCATGAAGTATGTATGGCCACCAATTATGGCGGCCATTGAAAAGCGTCAGAAAGAAATTACTGACGGTTTGGCTTCAGCAGAACGTGCTAAAAAGAACCTGGACTTAGCGCAAGCCAATGCGACCGACCAACTGAAAAAAGCGAAAGCTGATGCGCAAGCTATCATTGAGCAGGCTAATAAACAAAAAGCCCAGATTATTGATGATGCCAAAACAGAAGCTGAGCTGGAACGTAACAAGATTGTAGCGCAGGCCCAGGCTGAAATTGACGCTGAACGCAAACGCGCTCGTGAAGAGTTACGTAAACAGGTTGCGATGCTGGCTATCGCAGGTGCCGAGAAAATCATCGAACGTTCCGTGGATGAAGCTGCTAACAGCGACATCGTTGATAAACTGGTCGCTGAACTGTAAGGAGGGAGGGGCATGTCTGAATTTGCTACGGTAGCTCGCCCCTACGCCAAAGCAGCTTTTGACTTTGCTGTAGAGCACCAATCTCTCGAACATTGGCAGAACATGCTGGCGTTCGTTGCTGAGGTTACTCGCAATGAGCAGGTTGGTGAGCTGCTTTCCGGTTCATTGGCACCGGAAACGTTAGCCAATACCTTCATCACCCTTTGTGGTGAGCAGGTAGATGAGCATGCTCAGAACTTTATTCGTGTAATGGCAGAAAATGGTCGCTTGCTGGTACTGCCAGAAGTCTTCCAGCAATTTACCCAATTGCGTGCGTCACTTGAATCAACCATCAATGTTGAAGTGATTTCTGCGTCTGAATTGAATGAGCAGCAGCAGGCTAAAATTTCTGCGGCGATGGAAAAACGTCTGTCACGCAAAGTGAAGCTGAATTGCAAAATTGACAAGTCTGTTATCGCCGGTGTGGTTATCCGCGCAGGTGATATGGTGATCGATGGCAGCATTCGCGGCCGTCTGGATCGTTTAACAGACGTCTTGCAGTCTTAAGGGGACTGGAGCATATGCAACTGAATTCCACCGAAATCAGCGAACTGATCAAACAGCGTATTGCTCAGTTCAATGTCGTGAGCGAAGCTCACAACGAAGGTACGATTGTTTCCGTTAACGACGGTATCATTCGTATCCACGGTTTAGCCGATGTCATGCAGGGTGAAATGATTTCTCTGCCTGGCAACCGTTACGCAATTGCACTGAACCTGGAGCGCGACTCTGTGGGTGCGGTTGTGATGGGTCCGTATGCTGACCTGGCCGAAGGCATGAAAGTCAAATGTACTGGCCGCATTCTGGAAGTACCTGTTGGTCGTGGTCTGCTCGGTCGTGTTGTTAACACACTGGGTGAGCCAATCGATGGCAAAGGCGCTCTTGAGAATGATGGTTTCTCTCCTGTTGAAGTTATTGCTCCGGGGGTTATCGACCGTCAATCCGTTGACCAGCCTGTCCAGACAGGTTACAAATCCGTTGATGCCATGATCCCAATTGGCCGTGGTCAGCGTGAGCTGGTTATCGGTGACCGTCAGACGGGTAAAACCGCTCTGGCTATTGATGCGATCATCAACCAACGTGATTCTGGTATCAAATGTATCTATGTTGCAATTGGTCAGAAAGCATCTACCATTTCCAACGTAGTTCGTAAACTGGAAGAGCACAACGCTCTGGCTAATACGATTGTCGTTGTTGCATCCGCTTCTGAATCTGCGGCCCTGCAATATCTGGCACCTTATTCTGGCTGTGCGATGGGTGAATACTTCCGTGATCGCGGCGAAGATGCTCTGATTGTTTACGATGACCTGTCTAAACAGGCTGTTGCTTACCGTCAGGTTTCTCTGTTGCTGCGTCGTCCACCTGGACGTGAAGCATTCCCTGGTGACGTTTTCTATCTGCACTCCCGTCTGCTGGAGCGTGCAGCGCGTGTTAACGCTGATTATGTGGAAAAATTCACCAACGGCGAAGTGAAAGGTAAAACGGGTTCTCTGACTGCATTACCAATCATTGAAACTCAGGCTGGTGACGTTTCTGCGTTCGTACCAACAAACGTTATCTCCATTACCGATGGTCAGATCTTCCTTGAATCTGCTCTGTTCAACGCAGGTATCCGTCCGGCGGTTAACCCAGGGATCTCCGTATCCCGTGTAGGTGGTGCTGCTCAGACTAAGATAATCAAGAAACTGTCTGGTGGTATCCGTACAGCTCTGGCTCAGTACCGTGAATTAGCTGCATTCTCACAGTTTGCTTCTGATCTGGATGATGCAACTCGCAAGCAGTTGGATCATGGTCAGAAAGTCACTGAGCTGTTGAAACAGAAACAGTATCAGCCAATGTCCGTTGCACAGCAGGCTCTGTCTCTGTTTGCAGCTGAACGTGGCTATCTGGAAGATGTCGAAATCGCGAAAGTGGTCAGTTTCGAATCTGCGCTGTTAGCTTATGCTAACCGTGAACATTCTGATCTTCTCAAAGAGATTGACCAGTCTGGTGACTACAACGGAGAGATCGAAGCGAAGCTGACAGCTCTGTTGGATTCCTTCAAGGCGACTCAGTCCTGGTAACACTATTCGGCCCAGTTTGATTAAACTTGGGCCGTCTGGTTGAATTCGGAGAAGCAGATATGGCCGGCGCAAAAGAGATACGTACCAAAATCGCCAGTGTGCAGAACACGCAAAAAATCACTAAAGCGATGGAGATGGTCGCCGCGTCCAAAATGCGTAAAACGCAGGATCGCATGGCGGCCAGTCGTCCTTATGCAGAAACCATTCGCAGTGTGATTGGACACCTTGCGTTAGGTAATCTGGAATACAGACATCCATACCTTGACGAGCGCGAAGTTAAGCGTGTTGGGTACTTGGTTGTTTCGACAGATCGTGGTTTATGTGGCGGTTTGAACATTAACTTGTTCAAAAAATTGCTGATAGAAATGAAAGACTGGTCTGATAAAGGCGTTCAAGTTGATTTAGCACTTGTTGGGTCGAAAGCGGTTTCTTTCTTTTCTTCTGTTGGAGGCAACATTGTTGCCCAAGTAACAGGGATGGGAGATAACCCATCATTGTCCGAGCTGATCGGGCCAGTCAACGTCATGATGCAAGCATATGACGCAGGGCGTCTGGATAAATTGTATATAGTGACAAACCGGTTCATCAATACAATGTCTCAGGTTCCGACAATTACTCAGTTATTGCCTCTGCCAGCCGGAGACGATGAAACATTGAAGAAGAAGTCCTGGGATTATCTGTATGAACCTGATCCTAAGGCGTTGTTGGATACCCTGCTGCGCCGCTATATAGAATCACAAGTTTATCAGGGCGTCGTTGAAAACCTGGCTAGTGAACAGGCCGCACGAATGGTAGCGATGAAAGCCGCGACCGATAACGGTGGCAACCTGATCAAAGAGTTGCAGTTGGTTTACAACAAGGCTCGTCAGGCCAGCATCACTCAGGAACTCACCGAAATCGTTTCGGGTGCTTCTGCGGTTTAACAGCTAGGTTTACGAATTACGTAGAGGATTCAAGATGGCTACTGGAAAGATTATCCAGGTAATCGGCGCCGTGGTGGACGTCGAATTCCCTCAGGACAGCGTACCAAAGGTATACAATGCTCTTGAGGTTAAAAACAGTGAAGAAAAACTGGTGCTGGAAGTTCAGCAGCAGCTGGGCGGTGGTATCGTTCGCTGTATCGCAATGGGTACCTCTGATGGTCTGCGCCGTGGTTTGGACGCGATTGATTTAGGGCACCCAATTGAAGTTCCGGTGGGTAAAGCGACACTGGGCCGTATCATGAACGTATTGGGTGATCCAATCGACATGAAAGGTGAGATTGGCGAAGAAGAGCGCTGGTCGATTCACCGTACAGCACCAAGCTATGAAGAATTGTCCAGCTCTCAGGAACTGCTGGAAACCGGTATCAAGGTTATGGACTTGATCTGCCCATTTGCTAAGGGTGGTAAAGTTGGTCTGTTCGGTGGTGCGGGTGTAGGTAAAACCGTTAACATGATGGAACTGATCCGTAACATCGCTATCGAACACTCCGGTTACTCTGTATTTGCCGGTGTGGGTGAACGTACCCGTGAAGGTAACGACTTCTATCATGAAATGACCGATTCAAACGTACTGGATAAAGTATCTCTGGTATATGGTCAGATGAACGAGCCACCAGGAAACCGTCTGCGTGTAGCACTGACGGGTCTGACTATGGCTGAGAAATTCCGTGATGAAGGCCGTGACGTTCTGTTGTTCGTCGATAACATTTACCGTTATACCCTGGCAGGAACAGAAGTATCTGCACTGTTGGGTCGTATGCCATCTGCGGTAGGTTATCAGCCGACACTGGCGGAAGAGATGGGCGTTCTTCAGGAACGTATCACTTCAACCAAAACGGGCTCCATCACTTCCGTACAGGCGGTTTACGTCCCTGCAGATGACTTGACTGACCCATCACCAGCGACCACCTTTGCTCACTTGGATGCAACCGTCGTATTGAGCCGTCAGATTGCTTCACTGGGTATTTACCCGGCGGTTGACCCACTGGATTCAACCAGTCGTCAGCTTGACCCACTGGTTGTTGGTCAGGAGCACTATGATGTGGCGCGTGGTGTACAGTCTATCCTGCAGCGTTATCAGGAACTGAAAGACATCATCGCGATTCTGGGTATGGATGAACTGTCTGAAGAAGATAAACTGGTTGTGGCACGTGCCCGTAAGATCCAGCGCTTCTTGTCTCAGCCATTCTTCGTTGCAGAAGTCTTCACTGGCTCACCAGGTAAGTTCGTCTCTCTGAAAGAAACCATTCGTGGCTTTAAGGGCATCCTGGAGGGTGATTATGACCACCTGCCAGAACAGGCGTTCTACATGGTTGGTACCATCGACGAAGCTGTAGAAAAAGCGAAGAAGATGTAATACGGCTGACGGGAGGTTGATATGGCTGCAATGACGTTCTTCCTGAACGTAGTCAGCGCTGAAAAACGATTGTTTGAAGGGCTGGTACAAAAAATTCAGGTGACTGGCAGTGAAGGTGAGCTGGGTATTTATCCTCAGCACACACCACTGCTTACTGCCATAAAACCGGGCATGATACGTATTGTTAAGCAGTTTGGTGAAGAAGAATTTATCTACCTGTCCGGTGGAGTTCTTGAAGTTCAGCCAAACGGCGTTATCGTACTGGCCGATACAGCGATCCGTGGTAAGGATTTGGACGAAGCCAAGGCGCTTGAAGCGAAGCGTGAGGCTGAAGAACACGTCCGTAATTCTCACGGCGATGTTGATTATGCTCAGGCATCTGCTGAATTGTCGAAAGCGATTGCAAAACTTCGTGTAATCGAACTGACAAAACAACGGATGTAATATAGGCAGTAAGATAAAAAGCCAGTTGGTGAAAGCTAACTGGCTTTTTTGCATTGCGAAATATGTAGCAATTTATTTTGCAAACAGGTTTACTTTCATACTTAAAATTGGAGCTGTCAGGTTTATTATGTCTATTAGTGCAAATAGCGCAAAAAGTGTTGTGATCCTTGCCGCTGGCAAAGGCACGCGCATGTATTCTGCTCTCCCCAAGGTTCTGCACTCGCTGGCCGGTAAACCGATGGTTCAGCATGTTATTGACACCGCAATGGCGTTGGGTACCCAAAATGTTCATCTGGTCTATGGGCATGGTGGTGATCTGATGAAGCAGACTCTCTCCAATCAAAACCTTAATTGGGTACTACAGGCGGAACAGCTTGGAACTGGTCATGCAATGCAGCAGGCAGCGCCATATTTTGCAGATGATGAAGACATTCTGATGCTCTATGGTGATGTTCCTTTGATCGCTCAAGACACATTAGAGCGTCTGGTGGAAATCAAACCTGAAGGCGGTATTGGCTTATTGACTGCTATTTTGAATAATCCTGCCGGATATGGCCGTATCATTCGTGAAAATGGCGAAGTGGCCGGGATTATCGAACAGAAAGATGCAACTGACGAGCAGCGTAAAATCAACGAAATCAACACGGGTATTTTGGTGGCAAATGGCGGTGATTTGAAACGTTGGTTATCCCAGCTGGATAACAACAATGCTCAGGGTGAATACTACATTACCGATATTATTGCTCTGGCCCACAAAGAAGGGCGTCAAATCAAAGCCGTTCACCCGAGCCGTTTAAGTGAGATGGAAGGGGTTAACAATCGCCTTCAGCTTTCCGCACTGGAACGTATTTACCAATCAGAGCAAGCAGAAAAATTATTGCTGGCAGGTGTAATGCTACTGGATCCTGCACGGTTCGATCTTCGCGGTACATTAGAACATGGCCGTGATGTGGTTATCGATACCAATGTCATTATCGAAGGTCATGTTGCATTGGGAAATAACGTACATATTGGATCGGGCTGCATTTTGAAAAATTGCGCCATCGGTGATGGCACTGTCATCAGCCCTTATACTGTGATCGAAGATTCTGAAATTGCTGCCGAATGTACGGTTGGGCCTTTTGCTCGTTTACGTCCGGGGTCTAAACTGGCGGAAAAAGCACACGTTGGCAATTTTGTGGAAATGAAAAAAACCTCCCTTGGTAAAGGTTCCAAGGCGGGTCACCTGACGTATCTGGGCGATTCTGAAATCGGCAATAATGTGAATATTGGTGCGGGAACGATCACTTGTAATTACGATGGTGCCAATAAATTTAAAACCATCATCGGTGATGATGTGTTTGTGGGTTCCGATACCCAGCTTGTTGCACCAGTCACAGTAGCTAAAGGTGTGACCATTGGCGCAGGCACCACAGTAACAAAAGACGTAGCTGAAAATGAACTGGTCATCAGCCGCGTGAAACAAACTCATATTCAGGGCTGGCAACGTCCTGTTAAGAAAAAATAAAAAATAGATATTCATAAAAATAATCCCCACTTCTACAAAGCTCGGGGACCGGCAAAGCCGGAACACAATCAGGTTGGCGACATAAAAGGGGCTTTTATTAGCCCTGTTTTTAGGAATAAAACACATGTGTGGAATTGTTGGTGCAGTAGCACAACGTGATATTGCAGAAATACTGATCGAAGGTCTTCGTCGCCTGGAATACCGTGGTTATGACTCAGCCGGTTTGGCTGTGGTTGACAGTGAAAACGGTATGACCCGTCTGCGTGAAGTCGGCAAAGTACAGATGCTGGCTGATGAAGCAGGTAAACAGCCTGTCACTGGTGGTACGGGGATCGCTCATACTCGTTGGGCGACGCATGGTGAGCCGAATGAGCTCAATGCCCATCCTCATGTTTCTGAACATATTGCGGTTGTACATAACGGCATTATTGAAAACTATGAAGAACTGCGTGAATTATTAAAAGAGCGCGGTTATACCTTCTTTTCTGATACAGATACCGAAACCATCGCCCATCTTGTTCACTGGGAACAGAAACAGGGTGGTTCGTTGTTGGAAGTGGTTCAGCGTGTGATCCCACAATTGCGTGGCGCTTATGGCACCGTAATTATGGACAGCCGTCATCCTGACGTGCTGGTGGCCGCTCGTTCAGGCAGCCCGCTGGTGATTGGCCTTGGCGTTGGTGAAAACTTCCTCGCATCTGATCAACTGGCGCTATTACCGGTGACTCGCCGCTTTATCTATCTGGAAGAGGGTGACATCGTTGAAATCACCCGTCGTACCGTTCGCATCTTTGATGTCACAGGTGCAGCCGTTGAGCGTGAGCAGATTGAATCCAACGTTCAGTATGATGCAGGTGACAAAGGTATTTACCGTCACTACATGCAAAAAGAGATCTACGAACAACCGATGGCAATTAAGAGCACGCTGGAAGGGCGTTTAAGTCATGGTCAGGTAGATCTGTCAGAACTGGGTGCCAATGCTGAAGAATTACTGTCTCAGGTTGAACACATTCAAATCGTTGCCTGCGGTACGTCTTACAATGCGGGCATGGTTTCACGCTACTGGTTTGAATCTTTGGCAGGTATTCCCTGTGATGTGGAAATCGCCTCTGAATTCCGTTACCGCAAGCCAGCACGTCGTAAGGGAAGTTTGCTGATCACCTTGTCTCAGTCTGGTGAAACGGCTGATACTTTGGCTGCACTGCGTTTATCCAAAGAACTGGGCTATCTGACTTCGCTGGTCATCTGTAACGTTGCCGGTTCCTCTCTGGTACGTGAATCAGACTTTGCCCTGATGACCAAAGCAGGAGCAGAAATCGGCGTTGCATCTACCAAAGCATTTACCACCCAGCTGACCGTATTATTGATGCTGGTGGCTTACATGGGGCGCCTGAAAGGTGCTGACGCAGCATTAGAACAAGATGTTGTCCACGCACTGCAAGCATTGCCAAGCCGCATTGAAAGCATGTTGTCGAAAGACAAAGTCATTGAAGCACTGGCAGAAGATTTCTCTGAGAAACATCATGCCCTGTTCCTTGGACGTGGCGATCAATACCCGATCGCGGTTGAAGGCGCACTGAAACTGAAAGAGATCTCTTACATTCACGCGGAAGCCTATGCTGCCGGTGAATTGAAACATGGCCCGTTGGCATTGATCGATGCGGATATGCCAGTGATCATTGTTGCACCAAACAATGAACTGCTGGAAAAACTGAAATCTAACATCGAAGAAGTCCGCGCCCGTGGCGGCCAGCTATATGTGTTCGCTGATCAGGATGCAGGTTTTACCAACAGCGAAAACATGAAGATCATCTCCCTGCCACACGTGGAAGATCTGATCGCGCCGATCTTCTATACCGTTCCACTGCAATTGTTGTCTTACCACGTTGCCTTGATCAAGGGAACTGATGTTGATCAGCCACGTAACTTGGCGAAATCGGTGACGGTGGAGTAATGCCGATATAGTACGCTGTTAGTGGCTGCGTACATTAAAACTGAAAACGTCTCTTAAATCCGGTTATGCAAACGCTGACCGGATTTTTTTATGGTTTTTTGTGAAGATTTATAGGATGGATGTATAATTTTGTTTAATTTTTGAATGATATAATTTGTAAAAAAATATATATATTAATCAAATTCTAATATGATATTTTTTAATAATTATTGCATTTTAAAACAGCAATTAGTCGGATATTAAAAATACAAACAGACGGATGCAAAACCATCAAATAGTCGCTACAATAACCAGCAAATAGTCGGTTGCCATCATCCTTAATATAATAGTTAATGGGTATAATCACATTGAATAACAAACGATATCCTAGGCTTATAGCTCCCAAGCTTAAAGAGGCGTTAACAGATACACCAGTGGTGTGTTTATTGGGGCCTCGTCAGGTAGGAAAAACCACACTGGTAAAAGAGTTAGAGTCGGGGAGAGCGTATATTACTTTTGATGATAGTACGCTATTGAATGCTGCAAAAAGCGATCCCTTAGGGTTTGTTCAAGGATTACCTGAGCGAGTGACACTTGATGAAGTACAGAGAGTACCGGAAATTTTGCCTGCATTAAAAGCAGTAGTTGATACTAATAGAACATCAGGGCGTTTCATTCTTACAGGCTCTGCCAACTTGTTATTACTGCCGGGAGTTCAGGAGTCATTGGCTGGACGTGTTGAAGTGACTTATCTACAACCCTTGTCTGAACAAGAAAAACAGTATTCATCTGTGACGCTACTTGAAAAATTGCTATCCAATCGTATTTCACCATCCATTAAGGGAGAACAAGCTCAACTAGAGGGAATAGCGGATGCTGTAGTACAAGGTGGTTACCCAGAACCCAACACCCGAACAGAGGCGAGAGCTCGTCAGTGGCATAAACAGTATCTTAATGCCATTATTCAACGAGATGTCAAAGATATTGCAGCAATCCGCGACGAAGAAGAACTGCTTCGTCTTATCAAAATTCTCGCGCTTCGTACAGGGAACTTACTGAATATTAGTGGGTTATCGAAAGATTTAGGACTCCAGAGAGACACTGTTGATAAATACATCACTATATTGGAGCGTTTATTTTTAGTCCGTCGTTTACCTGCGTGGCATAAAAACCATGCTAAGAGATTGTTGAAAACACCGAAGATCCACATAATCGATTCCGGTTTAGCGTGTGTTTTGACTAAATTACGTACCAATGATTGGTATGATTTTAGTAGTGATTTCGGCGCAGTATTAGAAAGTTTCGTGGTGCAGCAACTGATTTGCCAATCGGGTTGGATCGAACATGAACTATTTTTTTCTCACTACAGAGATAAAGACCAAGTTGAAGTTGATTTGGTGATTGAAGATGGGAAAAAAGTTTGGGGTGTTGAAGTGAAAAAAGCCGCCAGCATTCAACCTAAAGACGGGGCTGGTTTAGCTAAGTTGGCCTCACTATCTGGCGATGATTGGCAAGGCGGAATAATGCTTTATACAGGGAATAACTGCTTACCGATAAGCCAAGTACCAAATACGTATGCGGTGCCGATGAATGCGTTGTGGAAGGAGTAGATGAAACCGTAGTTAGACAGTGTCATTTTAAACATCAGTGAATAATATCTCAAAGTACATTACACAACCGATTATAATTATTGTGTTATACAATCATTAACCTGACAGAAGAAGTAAAGACCTCCTCATGGCAATCAAAAAGAACGAACTCTATTCCTCATTGTGGGCTAGCTGCGATGAGCTGCGTGGCGGTATGGATGCCAGCCAGTACAAAGACTACGTGCTGACCATGCTGTTTATGAAGTATGTGTCCGATAAGTACAAGAATGATCGTTACGGCATTATTGTTATTCCTGAAGGTGCTGGTTTTGATGATATGGTTGCCCTGAAGGGCAAAAAAGACATTGGCGATGAAATCAATAAGATTATCCGCAAATTAGCTGATGAAAACGGGTTGGGAACCATGTTTGATGTTGCCAACTTTAACGATGAAGAAAAGCTTGGTAAAGGCAAAGAGATGATTGACCGCCTTTCCAAATTAGTCGGTATTTTTGAAGGGTTGGATCTCTCCAATAATTATGCTGGTGGCGATGATTTGATGGGTGATGCCTACGAATATCTGATGCGCCACTTCGCAACTGAATCTGGCAAATCAAAAGGACAGTTTTATACTCCTGCGGAAGTTTCGTTAGTTCTGGCAAAGATTATAGGAATAAACGATAAAACTCCGCGTGATGCTTCTGTATACGACCCGACCTGTGGTTCCGGTTCTCTGCTTCTTAAAGCGAGTGATGAAGCACCGCGTGGGTTAAGTATCTTTGGTCAGGAGATGGATGTGACTACTTCATCACTGGCAAAAATGAATATGATTCTGCATGGTCATGAATCTGATGTTCATAGTATTCAGCAGGGTAACACCATTGCCTCTCCTGTATTTAAAGATGATAAAGGACAGCTTAAAACTTTTGATTTCGCCGTAGCAAATCCTCCTTTTTCTAATAAAAACTGGACCAGTGGTATTAACCCGAGAGAAGATGAATTTGGTCGTTTTGGTTGGGGAATTCCACCAGAGAAAAACGGTGATTATGCCTTTTTATTGCACATCCTCAAGAGCCTGAAAAGTACAGGTAAAGGGGCTGTAATCTTGCCTCACGGTGTATTGTTTCGTGGTAATGCTGAATCCCTGATTCGTGAAAACCTGATAAAGCAGGGTTACATTAGAGGTATTATTGGTCTTCCGGCAAACCTGTTTTATGGCACAGGTATTCCGGCCTGTATTATTGTGCTAGATAAGCAGGATGCCATTTCTGCTGATTTTGATGCAGAAGGGAAAGTAACCCGTGGGCGTGATATTTTTATGATTGACGCAAGCCGTGATTTTATAAAAGACGGTAATAAAAACCGCTTGCGTAGTCAGGATATCTATAAAATCGTTGAAGTTTTTACTCAACAGAAAACATTGCCACGTTTTAGCCGAACAGTTGAATTCAAAGAGATTGTAGCGAACGACTACAACCTCAATATCCCTCGTTATATCGACAGTAGTGAACCGGAAGATTTGCACGATCTCAGCGCTCATCTGCAAGGGGGGATTCCTAACCGTGATATTGATGTGCTGGATAAATACTGGAATGTTTTCCCCGGCATTCGCTCTACATTATTTGCAACGGAGCGCGAAGGATACAGCCACAGCTTGGTGGAAGCCAATCAGGTCAAAGATACTATTCTCAACCATACTGAATTTAAAACTTTTGCGGAACAAAGCCTAAAACCGTTTGCCGCATGGTGTCAATCCGCTGCACTAAAAGAAATTCATCGTAGCGATAATCCAAAAGAGTTACTTAATGACATTAGTGGATATTTATTGATTAACTATGAGTCAGTGCCTCTACTGAGTAAGTACGATGTTTACCAGATCCTGATGGATTATTGGGCAGAGACGATGCAGGATGATGTTTATGTGCTGGTACAAGATGATTGGGCAGCGGGTAAAAAGGTACGTGAGCTGGTAGTAAAACAAGCTGAAAAACTGAAAGAAACACCGGATTTTGTGATCAAGAAAACTAAGTATAAAGCTGAAATTATTCCTCCGGCATTGATTATCCAGAATTACTTTGCAGGGCAGCAGGTAAAAATCGATCAATTACAAATTGATGCGGATAATGCAACACAAGCGCTAGAAAACTATATCGAAGAAAACAGCGGCGATGATGGCCTGCTGAATGATGCCCTGAATGACAAAGATAAAGTGACCAAAGCAAGTATTACTGCTCGCCTGAAACTGGCAACCGACAATGAAGAAAAAACAGTACTGAAACAGGCAAAAGAGCTATTTGACGCTGAAATAGACGCTAAAAAAGAGCTGAAAAAATATCAGGAAGCGCTGGATTTATCGGTACTTAAGCAATACTCAAAACTTACTGATGATGAGATCAAAACGTTGGTGGTGGATAAGAAATGGCTAGCAACATTGGAAGCTAATATTCAGGCTGAGATTGAGCGTGTAACTCAACAATTGACAAACCGTGTCAGAGAATTGGAAGAACGCTATGCCGAATCGCTGCCAACAATTAGTAAATCGGTGGATAGTTTGAGTAGCAAAGTGGCAGATAATCTGAAGGCTATGGGTTTGGAATGGGTATTATAACAATGAATCAGATAGCAGAGGGCAATTCTAAATATTTGGCTGAATCGGTAGGGAATACTTTGCCTATTGGATATAAGCAAACGGAAGCTGGAGTGATACCTGAGGCTTGGGTGGTTAAAAGCATTGGTGAACTTGCTAATGTTATAAGAGGAGCCAGCCCAAGACCAAAAGGTGACAAACGCTATTACGATGGAAAGATTCCTCGTCTTATGGTTGAAGATGTTACACGAGATGGAAAGTTTGTTACTCCTATCGTCGATTCGCTTACCGAAGCCGGTGCTAAATTAAGTAGGCCATGTCTAAGGGGAACTCTGACATTAGTGTGTTCAGGTAATGTCGGTATACCTTCAATATTAGCTATTGATGCATGTATACACGATGGTTTCTTAGCTCTAACAAAAGTATCAAAAAATATATCTATCGATTATCTTTATCACTTTTTTTCGACTCAGCGTGAGAAATTTAATAATTCAGCTACACATGGGGGCGTATTTACAAATTTAACGACTGAAGGCGTAAGAGAGTTTTTAGTTGCTTTACCTTTTTGTTATGAAGAACAAACTACTATTGCCAACATCTTATCTGATGTCGATGGCCTAATCAGTGAGCTGGAAAAACTGCTAGCCAAAAAACAAGCCATCAAAATTGCAACCATGCAACAGTTACTAACAGGCCGTACTCGCCTGCCGCAGTTTGCTTTTCGTGAAGATGGTTCGAAAAAAGGATACAAGCGAAGCGAATTAAGGGAAATACCAGAGGATTGGAATCCAATTTCTATTGGTAAAGATGCTGTACTAAAAGCACGCATAGGGTGGCAAGCGTTAACAACTAAAGAGTATTTAGAGACTGGTGAGTATTATCTGGTTACTGGAACGAATTTTGATGCAGGCACAGTTAAATGGGAAGATTGCTGGTATGTTAGTGAATGGCGTTATAAACAAGACTCAAACATACAATTAAAAGAAGATGATGTTCTTATTACGAAAGATGGAACAATAGGAAAGGTGGGTTACGTAGAGTTTCTTAGGCTTCCTTCAACATTAAATAGTGGAGTATTTGTTATACGACCTAAAAATAATGCCTTCCATCCTAGGTATCTGTTTTATATTCTTACATCAAAGATATTTAATGAATTTATGAAAGGTATTACCGCTGGTTCGACAATTACGCACTTATACCAAAAAGATTTTGTTAACTTTAACTTCATAGCTCCAAATATTGAAGAACAAACCACCATCGCCACAATCCTCTTGGATATGGATACAGAAATTCAAGCACTTAAACAGAGACTGGGAAAAACTCGTCAAATTAAACAAGGTATGATGCAAGAGCTACTCACTGGTAAAACTCGTCTGATATAAGAAAATTAACTGAATCGGAATAACCAACGTTAAGGTAAGAAAGGAATGAGCACCGTAGGCCAGCGCGAACGCGTAACTCAAGATCGCATTGTCAAATTTTTCCAGACGGAATTAGGTTACCGCTATCTGGGAAATTTACAGGACAGAGACAATAAGAATATTGACGTAGATATACTGACTGCATGGTTAAAAAAGCGGGGAATCAGTGGCACATTGATTGGCCGTGTGTTGCGTCAGTTGATTAATACCGCCGCGCTGGGCGATGGGAATAAGCTCTATCATGCCAACAAAAATGTCTATAATTTGTTGCGTTATGGCATTAAAGAAAAAGAAGATGTGGGTGAGCAGCATCAGACTATTTGGTTGATTGACTGGCACAACCCAGAAGCCAATGATTTTGCCATTGCTGAAGAAGTCTCCATTAAAGGAGAAAATAAAAAACGTCCGGATATCGTCCTGTATGTAAATGGCATTGCTTTGGGAATTATCGAACTGAAGCGTTCAAGTGTCTCCGTTTCAGAAGGTATTCGTCAGAATCTGGATAACCAGAAAAAAGAGTTCATCCGTGACTTTTTCAGCACCATGCAACTGGTGATGGCAGGGAATGACACACAAGGATTGAGCTACGGTACTATTGGTACACCTGAAAAATATTATCTGGAATGGAAAGAAAGGATTGATAACCCTTACCCCTATCGTTTGGATTTTCACCTCAGCCGAATTTGCAGCAAACCACGTTTTCTACAATTAATTCACGATTTTATTGTGTTTGATGCAGGTGTTAAGAAAGCTTGTCGTCATAATCAATTCTTTGGTGTTGAGGCTGCAAAAAAACGTATTCTCCAACGCGAAGGTGGCATTATTTGGCATACACAAGGTTCAGGAAAAAGCCTGACTATGGTTTGGCTGGCAAAATGGATACGGGAAAATGTGCCAAATAGCCGCGTGTTGATTGTCACCGACCGCACTGAATTGGATGCACAGATCGAAAAAGTTTTTACTGGGGTAGAAGAAAATATTTATCGCACTAAAAGTGGTGCAGATCTGATTTTCAATCTTAATCGGCCAAATCCGTGGCTGATTTGTTCTTTAGTACATAAATTTGGTCATCGGTCTGAAGCAGAAGACGATGCAGCAACGGATGAATACATCAAAGAACTCAAAAAATCATTGCCGAGTGATTTCAGAGCGAAAGGTGATCTGTTTGTATTTGTTGATGAATGTCACCGGACTCAATCCGGTAAATTGCATGATGCGATGAAATCTATATTAGCGGAAGCCGTGTTTATTGGTTTTACCGGTACACCTTTAATGAAAAAAGACAAGAAAAAATCCATTGAAGTATTTGGTAGTTTTATTCATACATATAAGTTCGATGAAGCTGTTTCTGATGGTGTAATACTGGATTTGCGTTATGAAGCCCGTGATATTGATCAGTATCTGACTTCGCAAAAAAGAATCGATGAATGGTTTGAAGCTAATACACAAGGGTTGTCCCGTTTGGGCAAAACCCAGTTGAAGCAGAAATGGGGAACAATGCAGAAGGTTCTTTCCAGTAAATCTCGTTTGGAAATGATCGTTATGGACATCAGGCTGGATATGATGAAACGTCCACGCCTGATGGATGGACGAGGAAATGCCATGTTGGTTTGCTCCAGCATTCATCAAGCTTGTACCGTTTACGATTTGTTCAGCCAAACAGATCTTGCTGGGAAAGTAGCAATTATCACCAGCTATAAGCCAGACTCTGCAAGTATTAAAGGAGAAGAAACGGGAGAAGGCCTGACAGAGCAGCTAGCTAAATATAAAACTTATCGTAAAATGCTGGCTGATTATTTTGAACAACCAGAAGATAAAGTTGCTAACCGGGTTGAAGAGTTTGAAACGAAAGTAAAACAGCAATTTATTGATGAGCCAGGACAAATGCGTTTACTTATCGTGGTAGATAAATTGCTGACAGGTTTTGATGCGCCTTCCGCGACTTATCTTTATATTGATAAACACATGTCTGACCATAATTTATTCCAGGCCATTTGCCGAGTTAACCGTCTGGATGGAGATGACAAAGAATATGGCTATATTATTGATTATAAAGATTTGTTCCGTTCCCTGAATAAAGCGATATCCGATTATACCAAAGAGGTATTTGACGGATACGACAAGAAGGATATCGATGGGCTGTTGAAAAATCGTCTGGAACAAGCCAGATTAAATCTGGATGCGGCATTGGAGATGGTTAGAGCGTTATGTGAACCCGTTAAAGCTCCACGTAACACGATAGATTATATTCACTATTTTTGCTGTGAATCGGGAGCTGATCCTGAATTGCTGTCTGAAAAAGAAGCGTTACGTTTGGCACTATATCAGTGTGTAGCAAAGCTGTTGCGTGCTTTCGCAAATATTGCCAATGAAATGACCATTGCTGGATATTCTCCTGCACAGATGGAGAAAATCCGTGCAGAAGTCGCTCATTATGAAAAAGTACGTGACGAGATTAAACTCGCCAGCAAAGATAAGGTTGAAATGAAACGTTACGAACCGGCGATGCGTAGTCTTATAGATATGTATATCCGGGCGGACGACAGTGAAGTTCTCATAGATTTTGAAGAAATTGGTCTTTTGGAACTTATTATTCAGAAAGGTGCGGCAGTGGGAGAGGATTTACCTGAGGGAATACGTAAAGATCCCGAGGCGATGGCAGAAACAATAGAAAATAACGTACGTAAAACGATTGTTGATGAGAACCCTGTTAACCCGAGATATTACGAACATATGTCTGTTTTGCTGGATGAGTTGATCGCTTTACGTCGTCAAAATGCACTAAACTATCAGGAGTATCTGGAAAAAATCCGTGATCTCGCTAAAAAAGTTGTTCGCCCGAATCAGAACACTGCCGCTTATCCACCTGATATTGATACCCCTCCTAAACGGGCGTTTTATGATAATTTCGATCAGAATACGGATCTGGCAATCTGCATTGACAAAACAATACGTGATACGAAAAAAGCAGATTGGGTAAATGACAGATTTAAAGAACGTGAAATCGCGAATGCACTTCGTGACGAAACTGCCGAATATAAAGTGGATATTGATAAGATAATGGAACTTGCTAAAGCGCAGAGAGACTACCGCTGATGGCACAGTTGACGATTGGCAAAATAGATATGCAGCTCAATCGCAAAGCGATAAAGAACCTGCATATCAGCGTATTGCCTCCTGATGGACTTGTACGGATATCAGCACCGATGCATATGAGTGATACCGCCATTCGAATGGCGGTGATCAGCCGCATCCCCTGGATTAAAAAACAGCAGCAGGATTTCGCACGCCAGCCACGCCAGTCAGAACGTGAGATGGTTAATGGCGAATGCCACTACCTTTGGGGAAGGCGGCATCGTTTAAATATTGTTGAGCATGTCGGTAAGCAACAAGTTAAGACCAGTGGAGAAAAGATTTATCTTTATGTTCCTTATGGTGCTCCATTTGAGAAAAAAGCACAGGTACTTTCAGATTATTATCGAGCAGCTTTAAAAGAACGAATAGAAAAGCTGTTAATGCACTGGCAACCCATTATTGGTGTGATGCCTTCGTCATGGGGCATCAAAAAAATGAAAACCAAATGGGGTAGCTGTAATACTGTTTCTGGCAGTATCTGGCTAAACTTAGAATTGGCAAAAAAACCACTGGAGTGTCTGGAATTTATTTTGGTTCATGAACTAGTGCATCTTTTAGAGCGCAAACATAATGAGCGATTTATGACTTATATGGACGGCTATTTACCTGATTGGAGAGAAAGGAAAAGGTTATTAAGTATTTTGCCACTGTCTAATGATGAGTGGGTGACTCCCTGTGTAGCCTTACTAGATATCTCCGATTAAGATTGTGATGCTCAATGTGCTGTGTATAGCGCTTTATAGTGGCCAAAATATTCAGGTAATATTTAAATCATCTTCCCCTTGCAACAGTAAAAATGTGGTTAATTACTCATCAGCATTACAAGAGAATTTCTTTTATGAATACTCATATTCTTAGAAGAATCATCTTTAAAACTGAGGCTAACAAGTAAATTAATTGCCGATGCTATAAATATTAATCCGCCTTGTATTATCCTATTAAAAGATGTTATCCTTATTAGTAAAATAATTAATGCAATTAATATTATTAATTTAGTTAATTATATTAATTTGGAGTAAATAAATGGTTTCGAATAAAAATAAAAAAAGTTTAATTACGGCTGGTTAAAAGATTTATTTTTAGAGTGTCCCGAAGAGTCTTTCTGGATTATTGTTAGTGCAATGGTAATTTTAGTTTTATTTGTTACGTTATTTATTATTTTTACAGATATATTGGTAGTAGTTATTTCTTTTGCAGTTATTTTTATTTTATGTATTTTTGTACTTTACCTAATTTACATCATAATATGAAAATAAAATATTTATCTTTATAATTAAATCCATCTATGATAGCATAATTATCTATCTGCTGTTATGTCTTTAAAAGATATTTGTGTTTTAAATTTTATAACTCATTATTTTATCATTTTTTATCTAATATTTTTTTAGTTTGTTAAACTTAGTAAATGTTTATTTTACTGGAAGGATTTTGATTAAAAATTCTACTTTTTAGGATTAATTAAAATCATAAATGCAGTAACAGGCTTCAATGAAGTAAAGGGAAAATTTGATAATGAGTTTGATGAAAAAATATAGTGTCACTAATTTTGTTATATACCAAGTCAGTGATGTTTTATTCACTATCTCCATTAAAACAATAGGAATGTTGTTTACATGGGTTATGCTTAATCAACTCGGATTAGTCGTTGAGTTAGGCTATTTTCTTTTTATATCGTGGGCATTGCAGGTGCTTACTTTGCTTGCTTTCGGTTTATATGGTGACAAGTTTTCAACTAAATTCTATTTGATTTCATTCTGTATTTTAAGCTTACTTATTATCTCCAGCCTGTACTTTATTGAAAGTAAAAACTACTTTTACTGGGGAATATTTTTTATCATCACATCTCTGTTCTCTATACTGACCCAACCGATTGGAAACAGTATCATCAGCCGAATATTGCATAATACAAACACCGATCTTGCTTTCAGGGCTAGAGGGTTGGTCAGTTCACTGAACGTTGTATCAGGCCCGGCTATCTCTGGAATATTAATTAGTTATCTTGCATATGGGCATATACTCGTCATTGTATTTTGCAGTGTCGTCATCTCTTTCTTAGGTTTTCTTTGGGTTTCTATGATGCCATCAGAAAAAAAAGCGGATACATCAAAGGTAAGTTTAAAGATCTTAAAGAACAACCCTACAGAATTAAGGTTAGGTGCAATTTCGGGTATTTTTAATTTTGTCATCGTCCCATTAGTTTCTTACTTTATTCCTTTTTTGATCATCGATACGATGAAACTAGGTGCATTTGACTTGGGGATAGCTGAGTTTTTCTTTGGTGCGGGAATGTTCTTAGGGAGTAGCGTTTTAGTAAAATTTTTCAATCAGATACTCGGTAAAGGTTATGCATCATTGACTGGAACTATTTTAGTTTCACTGGGTATTTTCGGCGTATCCATATCGCAGTCAAATATTCATATCAATATATCCATGTTGATTGCAGGTATTGGCGTTGTTATTTATAACATAAACACAACATCTATCAGGATGACGGCAACGCCTTCTTCACAAAGGCACTCCATGGAATCTGTATTTTTATCTCTGTGCATTATTCCCATTCCATTGGGAATGTTATTTTC
The DNA here is from genome assembly GCF_000027225.1 of Xenorhabdus bovienii SS-2004. Taxonomy (NCBI): domain Bacteria; kingdom Pseudomonadati; phylum Pseudomonadota; class Gammaproteobacteria; order Enterobacterales; family Morganellaceae; genus Xenorhabdus; species Xenorhabdus bovienii. The sequence goes on along the minus strand of NC_013892.1, from coordinate 11,463 downwards.
TACTTACAGTATCCAGTTTCTAAGTGTTAACAGCATTCTGCTTGGCATGTCATTGATATTGTTATTCTGTTCTATTTTGATTATTAAAACGCCTAATTTTATGCATCTTTGCAAGATGAGCAGTGAATCGTTGGATGGATATTATGAAAAACTATATCCGCGTTCTGTTAGTTAATGGTGATTTTGATTCTGTTGATGTAATGAATTGAATTAAAAAAGTTTAGTACAGTATCTCGGAGAGAAAATGTATTTCAAAAACAGTTCTCATTTTACTGGTCATATTCAGGTTGCTTTAGCCATGCGTCTGATCGGTAGCAATAATTCCCTGTCTCTAACCATGATACTCCTATCTCATAAATACAAATGGTTGTCCTATTGAATAAAAAATAATATGTCTTTATTGAGGGAGACTTATTTTATTAAAAGAGAACCTTGTAGGAGAGACAATTATGAGTAACCAGTATGATGTTTTGATCATGGGAGCCGGGGTTGCTGGTATTGGTATGGCATGTCATTTAACAAGAGAATGTCCCGATAAAAAGGTGATTATTTTAGAGCGCCGTCATGCTATCGGAGGGACTTGGGATTTATTTCGTTATCCGGGCATCCGTTCAGATTCAGATATGATGACTTTTGGTTATAAATTCCGGCCTTGGTCTGAAACCAGTGTTTTTGCCGATGGCGAGTCAATTAAAAATTATGTCAATAAAACGGCAAAAGAGTATGGAATTGATAAAAAAATTCAGTTTGGGTTAAAAATTACTAATGCGGACTGGTCTGGCACGACTAACCAATGGAGCATTACCGCTGTTGAGGAGGCGAGTGGAGAAACTCGAACCTTTACCTGTAATTATCTGGTCGCGGCGACGGGTTATTACAACTATGATGAAGCGTATCTACCTGAATTCCCCGGTATTGAGGATTTCAAAGGGCCCGTTATTCATCCCCAGCATTGGCCTGAAGGACTAGACTATAAAGGGAAACGGGTTGTTGTTATTGGTAGTGGAGCGACAGCAGCCACGTTAGTTCCAACAATGGCAAATATTGCCGAACATGTCACTATGCTACAGCGCTCCCCCAGTTATTATTTGTCTGTACCCGGAACAGATAAAATCGCTGAGTTTTTAAGTAAATTTATGCCAAAACGCTGGGTTTACTCATTTAGCCGAAATCGTAATATCTTTATTCACCGTTTACTTTATAAAACCAGCCGATATTTACCTACGTTGTTGAAATCGTTTTTATTGTCGTCAGCCCGCAAAAGGGTTGGGCCAAGTTTTAATATGAATCACCTTACACCAAAGTACATGCCTTGGGATGAACGGTTGTGTGTGATCCCCAATGGTAATTTTTTAAAGTCACTGAAAGAAGGCAAATCCTCTATTGTGACCGACCAGGTTAAACGCTTTACTGAAAATGGAATTTTACTGCAATCTGGTAAGGAGCTGCCGGCGGATATCATCGTTTCTGCTACTGGTCTGAAATTACTCCCTCTTGGTGGAATTGAAATTTCTATTGATGAGCAAAAACTACAGGGCAATAATCGTATGCTCTACAAGGGAACGTTGATACAGGATATTCCGAATTTTGCCTATCTGTTTGGCTATATCAGCAGTTCTTGGACATTGAAAGTGGATCTATCCGCAGATTATGTTTGCCGATTATTGAAAGAGATGGATCGTCGAGGTGCTAAATCTGTGACAGCTTATGCTCAGCCGGATGAAATGTTGAAACACGAAAACATTTTTGGCGAGCTACAATCGGGTTATGTGAGGCGAGGTGATGAAGGTCTTCCTCGTCAGGGGCGCAGCCCGAATTGGTATGTTTCACATGATTATAAAAAGGATAAAGAGGTATTGGAAAAACAGCCGGTAGAAGATTCAGCACTTAGATGGATGTAGTTTTAGCTAAATCCGCCGTAAGCCGTTGTATCTTGAAAATTGATTACCATGTAAACATGATTAGATTTGGCACAGTGTGAGCAGCCCGATAAACCCTAGGGATTTAAAGCCCGTGGGCAAGCAACTGGCGCCACACTGAGCCACTCATTTTTGGGCAACAAATAAAAAGGATTTTGCAGGTATTGAGTTCATTGAAAACAGCAAAGCAACGACATCCTGATTGTAAGATTGTTCGTCTCCGTGGCCGTGTATATGTCATTTGTAAAACTAATCCGCGTCTTAAAGCAGTTCAGGTATGAATAAAAAGAAACGGTGATCAGAAACCTACATTTTTTCTGTAGTCTTTTAACACCCTTACCTTTTTTAAGATCCCCAAAACTTGGAGTACCAATTCCTGCTGGAGAATGAGTGTCTGACATTTGTGAACCCACCGCGATATGGTTTAAAAACGGCAAACGCATTGCTGCTCAAATGATAGTACTGTAGGACATAAATTTACTTGCACCTTTCGCCATATTTTGTCAGCTTTAATGATATCAGTGTGTCTGATAAACATCTTTCAAGATAGGGTAAGCATGATGAAAAATGTAGGTTTTATCGGCTGGCGTGGCATGGTCGGCTCAGTATTGGTACAGCGGATGTTGGAAGAGCGGGATTTTGATGAAATAAATCCGGTTTTTTTCACGACTTCCCAACACGGGCTTTCTGCCCCGGAATTTGCAGGAAAATCAGGTGTATTACAGGATGCTTTTGATATTGGGGCACTAAGTGCGTTGGATATCATCATTAGCTGTCAGGGCGGGGATTATACCAATGAAATTTATCCCAAGCTGAAAGCAACCGGCTGGCAGGGATATTGGATTGATGCCGCATCTTCCCTGCGTATGAGTGATGATGCTACCATTATTCTCGATCCGATTAACCATCAACATATTCAAAACAGCCTGAATAAAGGCATCAAAACCTTTGCTGGCGGGAACTGTACCGTTAGCTTGATGTTGATGTCATTGGGCGGATTATTTGCCAATGATCTGATCGAGTGGGCATCGGTATCAAGCTATCAGGCAGCTTCTGGTAGTGGTGCCCGCCATATGCGTGAACTGCTGGTGCAAATGGGAATGCTGCATAATCAAGTTGCAGATGAGTTGCAAGATCCGGCTTCCGCAATCTTGGATATTGAAAAACGTGTCACGGATTTTACCCGCAGTGGTGCATTGCCGACAGATCAATTTGGCGTACCTCTGGCGGGAAGCTTGATCCCGTGGATTGATAAGCAATTGGAAAATGGGCAGAGTCGCGAAGAGTGGAAAGGTCAGGCGGAAACTAACAAGATCTTAAACACGGGCAGCAATGTAATACCAATTGATGGCTTATGTGTCCGCATCGGGGCATTGCGTTGCCATAGTCAGGCATTCACCCTGAAATTGAAAAAAGATATTCCGATCCATGAAATTGAGACGCTGTTGGCTTCCCATAATGATTGGGTTCGTGTCATTCCGAATGATCGTGAACTGACAATGCGAGAGCTGACACCCGCTGCGGTGACTGGCACATTGAATACGCCGGTGGGTCGTTTGCGTAAACTGAATATGGGGCCGGAATACCTATCCGCTTTTACCGTGGGTGATCAGCTTCTATGGGGAGCGGCTGAGCCGTTGCGCCGGATGTTGCGTATTTTGTTGTAGCAAGAACGGAATTGTTATTAGGTTCGTGAAAATAAACCGCCAATTCAACCAATAAATTGGCGGTTAGAGTTTGCATTGAATAATTTGTATCATCATTAATCTCGGCGGATCCCTGTAAAAAAATAACCGCCATAACTGGGGCTTAGATACCAGACACTGTTTCCATTTGGGTTTAATTCCATTTTCATATTCTCATCCCCTTTAATATGAGTAAACCCCATCTTTTGATAAACTTTTGAAGAGAGTTCACCTGTTGCAAGTGTCAATTTTAATTTCCCTTGATAACCTATTTTATAGGAAGTATTTACTGCTTTTTCCATCAATAAATAGGCGCAATTCTGGATGCCTGGATGATTGATAATAAAATTAACCTCAGGATAGTATGCTGTTCCTCTGCTATATAAAGAGTTATACTTTTTTAATAACATGACTCCGATTGGTTGTGTATTAATGTAACACACAAAATAAGCATGAGTTTTAAAGTAACCATTTTTTAATAAAATGGTTAAAATTCCCTGTAGTTTTTCTAAAAGATTATCTGTCATACAGCATCTCATATCCCATGCATCTTCACGTGTTTTTTGATTTTTTTGGAATATTTCATTTTTTCTTTCAGTCACATTTTTAATATGACTAGTCCATCTGTCTTCCTTAATTGATTTGTAAATATGCTTAACAGCATTAATTATCTCTTCTAGGCTGGTTTCTCTGACTGTAGGAATATATCCATTAATCAATCTGGGATTGTTGTAATTAACGTTTGCTTTCAAAATATTATCAGGTGGTAATGAATGGAAAGATTTTGAGCGAGATAAAGATTCGGATTGAATCTTTGATATATAATCCTTAAAGGAGTTGTTTCGTTTTAGCATAATTAAATTCCTTCACTTGTAAACTGTCATGCTGTACTCTTTTTATAAATTAATTTATTGAATTTATTTGAACTATTATAGCCTTTAAATAACATAGCTCCGATGGGGGGCTATGTCAATGTAAAGAATAAAGTAAGTGCATGTTTCGTCATATTCCATATTGGGTTCAGATAATTTATATTTAATTTTCAAAAGCATTCTATTTGTTGTATGGCATCTCATATCCCATAATGACTTTCTCTCTCTGATTTTCTGTATGGTCTTGTTTTGGTTATTAATGTTTTCAATATGAGAAAACCATCTATCTTTTATAATAGTATTATGAATATTATTAATTTCATTCATTCATTCATTTTTCTTTATTGGTTTCTCTGACCACAGGGATAAATTCATTAATTAATCTTGGATTGTTTCTGTTTATATTTATACTTAATATGTTATCAGGTGGAAGAGTATTGAAGGATTTTGATCTTGATAGACTGCTTGTTGATGTTTTATGAATATAACCATCAAAAGAATTTGTTATTTTTAGCATGATAAAAACCCCTTCAGATTGTAAAGGATGAGTTTATATGAAGTGAATAGTAATCTGGGTTATTATTACTTATTATTATGTATTTATGGAATGGTTTATCGTATAAATAGCTATTTCTATAGTGTAAATGGAATATCTTTTTTGTCCAGTATAATTTTTGAAGGGCGATGGTAATAGCTGGAGATAACTTTGGCAGGAAGAAGCCTATCTGAGTTTAATGACCACATTCCCGATTGGAATGTGGTCATACTCATTGGGTATAATATTTTGTTTTATTAGATATCAATATTTGCCGCTTTCAGTGCATTCTCTTCGATAAATGCACGGCGAGGTTCAACCGCATCTCCCATCAGAGTCGTAAACAGTAGGTCGGTAGCAATAGCATCCTTCACTGTTACACGCATCATACGGCGGGTTTCTGGGTTCATGGTGGTTTCCCACAATTGATCAGGGTTCATTTCTCCCAGACCTTTATAACGCTGGATGGAAAGGCCACGGCGGGACTCTTTAGTCAGCCATTCTAATGCCTGTTCAAAATTACTGACTAACTGACGGCGTTCGCCACGTTCAATGTATGCACCTTCTTCAATCAGGTTGCCAATCAATTCTCCCAGCTTGGTGATGCGGCGGTATTCGCCCCCGTGGATGAAATCGAAATCCAGATTGTAGTTGGTATCAACGCCATGTGTACGGATACACAGAACCGGCTCATAAATCTGACGCTCACGGTTCTCGTGGATTTGATAACTGTAAGTGCTGCCATTCTGCTCTTTATCATTTAGACTAATAGCCAGCGTACTCACCCATTCTTCCACTTTTGCCTGATCGTTCAAGGCATCTTCGGTCAATGTCGGGTGGTAAATCAGATTATTCAGTAAAGCTTGCGGATACAGGCGTTCCATGCGTTTAATGATTTTGTTACTGGCATTGAACTCAGTGACCAGTTTTTCCAACGCTTCGCCTTTCAGTGCTGGTGCGTACTGATTGGTGTAGAGAGATGCGCCATCCAGTGCAATCGACATCTGGTATGCTTCCATGGCATCGTCATCTTTGATGTATTGCTCTTGTTTGCCTTTTTTCACTTTGTACAGAGGTGGCTGGGCGATATAGACATAGCCACGTTCAATGATCTCAGGCATCTGGCGGTAAAAGAACGTCAGCAGCAGGGTACGGATATGGGAACCATCAACATCGGCGTCGGTCATGATGATAATGCTGTGATAACGCAGTTTGTCCGGGTTGTATTCATCACGGCCAATACCGCAGCCCAGTGCGGTGATTAACGTTGCGACTTCCTGTGAAGACAACATCTTGTCAAAACGCGCTTTTTCAACGTTCAGGATCTTACCTTTCAGGGGCAGAATCGCCTGATTTTTACGGTTGCGCCCCTGTTTTGCTGACCCTCCCGCAGAATCACCTTCCACCAGATAGAGTTCGGACAGAGCAGGATCACGCTCCTGACAGTCAGCCAGTTTGCCCGGCAGACCTGCCAGATCCAGTGCGCCTTTGCGGCGGGTCATTTCACGGGCTTTACGCGCTGCTTCACGGGCACGAGCGGCATCAATGATTTTGCCGACGACCGTTTTGGCATCGTTCGGGTTTTCCAGCAGGTATTCTACCAGCTTCTCATTCATCTGGGTTTCAACCGCAGTCTTCACTTCAGAAGAAACCAGCTTGTCTTTAGTCTGGGAAGAGAATTTCGGATCAGGGACTTTGACAGAAATAACCGCAATCAAGCCTTCGCGGGCATCATCACCTGTGGCATTAATTTTGGATTTTTTGTTGTAACCCTCTTTATCCATGTAGCTGTTGAGGGTACGAGTCATCGCGGCACGGAAACCAACCAAATGGGCTCCCCCATCGCGCTGAGGAATGTTGTTGGTGAAACAGTAAATGTTTTCCTGAAAACCGTCATTCCATTGCATGGAAATTTCCACGCCGATACCGTCTTTTTCCGTGGAAAAATAGAAGACATTGGGGTGAATAGGCGTTTTATTGCGGCTCAGGAATTCAACAAACGCCTTGATACCACCTTCATAATGGAAATGGTCTTCTGCATTAGTGCGTTTGTCGACTAAACGGATGGAAACGCCGGAGTTCAGGAATGACAGCTCACGCAGGCGTTTCGCCAGAATATCATATTCGAATTCGGTGTTGAGCTTGAACGTATCCATACTTGGCCAGAAACGGACAGTTGTCCCAGTCTGCTCAGTATCTCCGACCGTTTTCAACGGCGCCTGTGGAACCCCATGCTGGTAGGTTTGTTCGTGGACTTTGCCGTCCCGACGGATAATTAGTTCCAGTTTTTCAGATAAGGCGTTAACAACAGAAACCCCTACACCATGCAGACCACCGGAAACCTTATAGGAGTTGTCATCGAATTTACCCCCCGCATGCAGCACGGTCATGATGACTTCCGCTGCTGAAACACCTTCTTCTTCGTGTATGCCGGTAGGAATACCGCGGCCATCATCCTGAACAGAAACAGAGTTATCTGTATGGATGGTGACAAGTATTTTGTCACAATGACCTGCGAGGGCTTCGTCGATAGCGTTGTCAACAACCTCGAAGACCATGTGGTGCAGGCCTGTACCATCATCGGTATCACCGATATACATGCCTGGACGTTTACGGACGGCATCCAGCCCTTTTAATACCTTGATACTTGAGGAGTCATATGTATTCGACATCAACGTTTCTCGCTCATCTTAATCCTGTGGTTGAACCTCGATTTTGCCATGTTCTACGCGAAACATCCTGCTATTTACATCAATCATGTCTGTAACTTGCCCAGGCGTGATTGCACTGACAAATACCTGAGCTTGCGTAGATTTTAGACGCTCGGCTAACAGTTGACGACGGCCGGCATCCAGTTCAGAAGCAAAATCATCAAGCAGATACAGGCATTTTTGCCCGCTCTGTCGGGTGAAATATTCACCCTGCGCTAACCTCAACGCGCACATCAGTAATTTCAACTGACCACGGGAGAGCATATCTTCTACTGGTGTGCCGTCCACCCTGATCCGTAGATCGGCTTTATGGGGGCCGGAAGCTGTGTAGGTTAACGTTCTGTCGCGCTCGAATTGCCGCGCGAGCAGTTCTGCATATTCACTCTCTTTGTCCCAGCCCTGCTGGAAGCTGATGCTGAGGGTGAATTCAGGTAAAAATTGTTTGCAGGTTTTCTCGATATCTTCAGCAATACCTGCAATGTATTCAGCCCGCCATTGGCTTATTTCAGTCGCTAGCGGTGCAAGTTCGCGATCCCAGTGTTGGATTTGGCCATAGCGGGTTACTTGCCGCAACGCCGCATTTCGCTGTTTGAGCAGCCTTTTCAGGTTGACCCAGGCAGTAAAAAAACGCGGCTCATTGTGAAAGCAGCCCCAGTCAATAAAAGCGCGGCGGTATTTAGGACCCCCGTTTAGCAGCGTAAAACCTTCTGGCGTGATAAGTTGCATCGGCAGCATTTTCGCCAGTTCGGCAATTTTATGCCCGTCACTGCCATCGATCCTGACTTTGCTGTCACCCAGACGATTTTTACTCAGCCCTACCGCCAAGATCCGTTCGTGGAATTGCTGTTCCAGCCGCCCATGAAGAATGAATTCTTCACAATCGTGGCGGATCACCCTTCCCGCCTGAATGCTGCGAAAAGCCCGCCCATGGCCCAATGTATAAATGGCTTCCAGTATACTTGTTTTACCACTGCCATTTGGCCCAACCAGAAAATTAAAACCGGTTGCCAAAGTCAGATCGGCATCCGCGATATTACGAAAATCGCGGATCAGCAAACGCGAGAGAATCATAACAATGAGTCAATGTGGTTACAGGCGCATAGGCATCACGACATAAGTCGCGGCCTGACTGGCTGAATTCTCTATTTTCACACTGGAGGTGGCATCTGTCAGCAAGAGACTTACCTGCTCGCATTTCAATGCATTCAGGACATCCAGCACATAGCTGACATTGAAGCCAATTTCCATTTCAGTGCCTTGGTAGCTGACATCGACAATCTCTTCCGCTTCTTCCTGTTCCGGGTTGTTTGCGGTAATTCTGAGTTGGTTTTCGCTTAAATAGATACGAACACCACGGAATTTTTCGTTGGATAAAATCGCCGCCCGTGAAAATGCCTGCTTAAGCACGTCACAGTTTGCTTCCAGCGTTTTATCTGGGTTTTTGGGCAGTACGCGGCGGTAATCAGGAAAGCGCCCGTCCACGAGCTTTGATGTGAAGATGAAATCACCGACATGCGCGCGAATGTTATTGCTGCCAATCTGCAATTGCAGCAGGCTATCGCCGCCATCGAGCAGCCGCATCAATTCAATGACGCCTTTACGGGGAACGATCACCGAATGGGAAGGCAGGTTCTGGCCGATATTCATAGAGCAAACTGCCAGACGGTGGCCGTCTGTTGCAACGGTACGCAGTTCTTCCTCTTCGGTTTCAAACAGCATGCCGTTTAAGTAATAGCGGACATCCTGATGTGCCATTGAAAACTGGGTGGATTCAATCAGACGTTTCAGTGTTGCCTGTGGCAGAGAAAATTCGACTTCGCTCTGCCAGTCATCAAGATTAGGAAAATCTGAAGCAGGCAAGGTAGACAGTGAAAAACGGCTGCGGCCAGAGCGAACCAGAATGCGATCGCCATCCAGTTCAACACTGATTTCCGCTCCGTCCGGCAACCCTCGCCAGATATCAAAAAATTTACGTGCGGGGATGGTTGTTGCGCCCTGTTCATGCGGCTGAGTCAGAGCAACCCGTGCCTTCATTTCCATTTCTAAATCTGTGCCTGTCAGCAACAGGGAACTTTCCGTCACCTGCAACAACAAGTTGCCCAAGATTGGCAGGGTAGGGCGGCCACCCAAGGGGCTGCTAACCTGCTGTAAGGGTTTTAATAATTGCTCACGTTCAATGATAAATTTCATAGCGCTAGGAAGACAATGTTCTGATTAAGTTAGAAAAATCTTCTTTGATATCATGACTTTCCTCACGCAGCTGTTCGATTTTACGACATGCGTGAAGAACTGTTGTATGGTCACGTCCACCAAAGGCATCCCCGATTTCAGGCAAACTGTGATTCGTCAGCTCTTTTGCCAGCGCCATTGCCATCTGTCTTGGGCGGGCAACGGAGCGTGAACGGCGTTTGGAAAGCAGATCAGCAACCTTGATTTTGTAATATTCAGCGACTGTTTTCTGAATATTATCAATAGTTACCAGCTTTTCTTGTAGAGCTAATAAGTCACGTAGTGCTTCGCGTACAAAATCAATGGTAATCGCCCGCCCGGTAAAATTGGCGTTGGCGATGACCCTGTTCAAAGCGCCTTCGAGCTCACGAACGTTGGATCGCAGGCGTTTGGCAATAAAGAAAGCCACTTCACCCGGTAACTGGATTTGGTTCTCGTCAGCTTTCTTCATTAGAATGGCAACGCGAGTTTCCAGTTCCGGTGGCTCGATGGCAACGGTCAGCCCCCAGCCAAAACGTGATTTTAACCGATCTTCGACGCCATTGATCTCTTTTGGATAGCGATCTGAGGTCAGAATAATCTGTTGATTACCTTCCAGCAGGGCATTGAACGTGTGAAAGAATTCTTCTTGGGATCGCTCTTTATTCGCAAAAAATTGAATATCATCGATCAGCAGGGCATCCACTGAGCGATAATAACGTTTAAATTCTTCTATCGCATTGTTTTGTAAAGCTTTTACCATGTCCTGAACAAACCGTTCAGAGTGCATGTATACCACTTTTGCATTGGCTTTGCGCGCCATGATGCTATTGCCGACGGCATGCAAAAGGTGAGTTTTACCCAAGCCGGTGCCGCCATAGAGGAACAGCGGATTGTATGCGCCTCCCGGATTATCGGCAACTTGCCGGGCCGCAGCTCTGGCGAGCTGGTTGGATTTACCTTCAACAAAGTTATCGAACGTATGTTTTGGGTTCACATTGGAACGATAGGATAACTCTGGCTGGGCTTTTGCATTATCCCAGCTTGGGCGTACAGATAAACTGGACGGCGCAGTAGCTATCGGCATGTTGGCAATGATTTTCTGAGATGTAGACTGGTTCGGTGAAACAGGCTTATTACCGACTTCAAAACGCAGTAACGGTACTTCAGGACCACAGAAATCATTTAATAACAAATTGATATTGTTTATATATTTCTCTCTTACCCAATCCAGCACGAAACGGTTGGGGGCATAGAGAGCCAAAGTGTTATCACTCAGTTCTGCCTGAAGGGGTCGTATCCACATACTGAATTCTGTGGCAGGTAACTCATCCTGCAATCGGGCAAGACATTGCTGCCAAAGCGAAAGTGACACGGCGAACTCCCCTAAAACAAGACTAATAAAAGAAATCGGAATAATAGATACGTTATACTGGGTACAAGGCGTCACTCCTCCGATGATGAGGAAGGTCGCATGTACCTTGTGGCGATTTTGACTATCATCGCTCCCCAACGATCCGCATAGAGAGATCG